>VHCN01000090.1 GCA_016871675.1 Verrucomicrobiota bacterium | reverse complement strand
GCGCCTCGGGGACGCCTTCACCGTGCATGGGTCAAGCTTCGTGCGCCCGCCGGTCGAAGCCATCAAGCTCGACCAGACGTTTGGGAAGATGGACACGTTCACGTGGCGTGGGCGCGAGTTCCGCTGCATCGACACGCGCGGCAACAGCCCCGGCCACATGAGCTACTTCCTGAACGACGGCGGCCGCTGGCTCGCGTTCACCGGGGACGTGATGCTCGACGGCGCGAAGATGCACACGTGGTTCGACAGCGAGTGGGACTACGGCTTCGCCGCGGGCGTGTGGGCCGCCGCAAACGCCGCCGGGCAGGTCGTCGCCTTCGATCCCGCGTGGATGCTGCCGTCACACGGGCCGCCCATCGCGAACGCGAAGAAGCAGCTCGAGGAATTCCAGCAGAAGCTCTTCCACCTCGAGCGGCTGCTCGTGCGCGGTTACCCGGTGACCACGTTTGCGGGGGCGATGCAGGACAAGACGTCGAAGCCGTCGAAGGTCCCGAACGTGTGGCAGGTGTCGCCGCACGTGTTCAAGTTCCGCGGGCCGGGCTTCTTCCCGAACTTCTACATGATCCTCGCCGACAGCGGGCGCGCGCTGGTGGTGGACTGCGGCTTGTTGCAGACGAACTTCCTCGACACCGCGCTCGCCGGGATGCAGCGGCACTACGGGCTCAAGGCGATTGATGCGATGGTTGTGACGCACATGCACGGCGACCACTTCCTGCAGGCGCCGCATCTGAAGCAGAAGTGGGGCGCGCAGTTTTGGGGCCTCGACCGAATGGCCGACGTGTGCGCGCGGCCCGAGGCGTTCGACTACGCCGCGCCGATCCAAGCCTATGGCATCGGCGTGGACCGGCTGAAGTTCGACCGGCTCTTCAAGTCCGGCGAACAGTTCGCGTGGGAGGGCTTTCGTTTCACGATCGACTGGATGCCGGGCCAGACCGAATTCGCGTTGTGCATGACGGGCGTGATTGACGGGCGCAAGGTCGCGTTCACCGGCGACAACATCTTCGGCAACCCTGCGGACCCGCAGCAGAACGGCCACGAGGCGATGTGCGCGCGCACCAGCGGCATCCTCGATGAAGGCTACATCGTCGGCGCGGAATACCTGTCGAAGCTCAGGCCCGACATCCTGCTCGGCGGCCACAGCTACGTGATGGACCAGCCTGCGAAGTTCATCGAGCGCTACCGCAAATGGGCCTACGACATGCGCGACGCGTTCAAGACCGTGAGCAGCGAGCCGGAGTATCGCTGGTGGTTCGACCCGTTCTGGGTGCGCGCCGAACCGCACCGCGTGCAGGTCAAGCGCGGCGGCTCCGCCGAGGTGAAGGTGAACGTGCGCAACTTCGAGTCGAAGCCCGTCGCGTTCGAGATCACTCCGCACGCGCCGCCTGGCCTCGTGGCTGAGCCGAAGGGTTGGGGTCACGGCGTCGCCGCGCAGACCGTCACGCACTTCATGCTGAAGCTCGCCGCCGACGCGGACGCCACGCCCGGCGTGCGCATCGTGGCCTTCGACATCACCCGGGCCGGCAGGCGCCACGGCGAGTTGTTCGATTGCATCGTGGAAATCGTGCCGTGACACCACCTTGAAGCCAGTCCAACGTCCCGCAGTCGAAACTCAGCACTCATGAGCTTCATCAGCCGCCGACAGTTTCTCCGCGCCGCGGGTGTCTCGCTCGCGCTGCCCGCGCTCGACTCGTCTGCGCCGTTCGCCCGCGCCGCCGCCGCCGGACCCATCCGCCGCATGGTCTGCTGCTGCGCGACGCTCGGCATTCACGCGGAGAACCTGTTCCCCGCGACAACCGGGCGCGACTTCGAGCTGACGCCCTATCTGGAGCCGCTCAAGGAGTTTCGCCGCGGCTTCACCTTGTTCAGCGGCGTGTCGCATCCGGAGGTGGACGGCGGGCATTCGAGCGAGGCGAGCTTCCTGACGGCCGCGCCGCATCCGGGCGCGAGCAGCTTTCGCAACACCATTTCCCTCGACCAGTTCGTGCTTGAGAAGCTTCCGCCCGCGACGCGCTTCGGGAGCCTCGTGCTCAACACCGGCAACGGCGGCACCGGCCTTTCCGTCTCGCGCAGCGGCGTGAAGGTGCCGGCGGACTGGCGGCCGAGCGAGGTCTTCAAGAAGCTCTTCGTCAACGGCACGCCCCGCGAGGTCGCGCAGCAGGGCGACCGGCTGCGCGACGGCCGGAGCATCATGGACACCGTGGCCGGCGACGCGAAGCGGCTCCAATCCCGCGTGACCGCGCGCGACCGCGAGAAGCTCGACGAGTATTTCACGACCGTCCGCGAGGTCGAGCAACGGCTCAAGCTCGCCGAAGACTGGGCGAAGAAGCCGAAACCGCAGGTGAGCACGCCGCCGCCGACGGACGTGCAGAACGCCGCGGACTTCGTCGCCCGCACGCGCCTGATGTTCGACCTCGCGCACCTCGCCTTGCAGACCGACTCCACTCGCGTCATCACGCTGATGATCCAGGGCCACAACAGCGTGCCGCCCGTTCAGGGCATCACGATCGACTGGCACAACCTGTCGCACCACGGGAAGGACCCGGAAAAGCTCGCGCAACTCCGCGTCATCGAACTGGAGCAGATGAAGCTGCTGGCGGCGTTCCTCGCGAAGCTCAAGTCATCCAAGGAATCCGGCGCGGACCTGCTGGCGAACACGATGGTGCTCTACGGCTCAAACCTCGGCAACGCGTCGAGCCACGACACGCGCAACATGCCCTTGCTGCTCGCCGGCGGCGGGTTCAAGCACGGACAGCACCTCGCGGGCGATCAAAGGAACAACACGCCCGCCGGCCAGATTTTCGTCGCCATGCTCCAACGCCTCGGCATCGAGACGGACAACTTCGCCAGCGGCCGGGGCCGCATGAAAGGGCTCGAACTCGCATGAGGCGCGCATTACTGCTGCTCGCCGCTTGTTGCGCCGTCGCGGCACGAGCGGACAGCGAAAGATGTTCACGTTGCCAAGCGTCGGGAAGATCGCTTCGCGCTGTTGGGGTCGCTCGCCGCGACGTGGGCGCTGTTCGCTGCGTGCACTTCGTCCGAACTTTCAGCCGCGAGAGAGAAGGCGCTCAAGGGGGACGCGCAGGCGCAGCTCGAACTCGCGCAGATGTATCTCTACGGCAAGGGCGCGAAACAGGATCACGAGGAGGCGGCCAAACAGGGCGATCCCGAAGCGAAGGCCGAACTCGCCGCGATGCCCGACAAACCCGCGATGCCTCCCGAGCCCAAGTAGGGCTGTCGAATCCGGCTTCAACCGCGCGGCCCGCCCTCGAACTTCACGGCACCGCCACCACGCCCAGGGGCGGCGCTGGCTTGTGCTCGCGGGGCGCCACGCTCTCCACGAAGTAACTTCGGAACGTCTCGTCCGGCACCGGCTGAAAACTCCCGCCGAGCAGCTTGCCCAGCGTCTCGGCGACCGCCGGACGGATTTCCGACGGGAGCGGCACTTTCACCGCCGCGACCAGCGCGTTCCCCGTGGCGCGATCCCCGACAGCGGCAAGATACCGCAGCGCCGCGATGCGGACGAACGGCTCGTCAAAACTCGGCCCGCCTCCCGGCGGCGGCGGAATGACGGGGAGCGTCACGATTTGAATCGCGCGCGGGATCGCCAGCTTGTCGCCCGCGTCGGTCAGCACCGTGAACGCGGCTTCCCGCGCGCGCGGCAGGTTGATGTCGAACGTAATCTGCACCAGCACCTGCCGGATCGAAGGCAGCGCGCGCTTGTCGCCGGCTTTCCCGAGCGCGAGCACGATCGCGGTCTTCAGAGTCTCGTGGGGTGTCGTCAGCTTCGCGGTCATGACCGTGGTGGCGTTCGTATGCTTCAACTCGCCAAGCGCCCACGCGGCCTGTTCCTGCACCACGGGACCACGCGATTCGAACGCCGCGAGCACGGGCGCCCGCGAGTCCGGGTTTCGCAACTGTCCGAGTGCCGAGGCCGCGCTGCGGGCCACCAGGTCCTCGCGGTCCTCGAGCAACGCATGCAATTCCGAAGCCAGCTTCGCATCTCCCCACGCGCCGGTGGCGAGCGCTGCTGAGGCGCGAGTCATCCCGCGTTCGTGCCGCAGCAACCGCATCAACGCGCCCTGCGACGGCGCATCGTGAATGGCCACGAGGGTCAGCCCCGCCATCCGCCGGACTTGCCCGCTTGGATCGAGCTCCAGCCGGCGGACCATCGCGGCGGTGAGGTCCGCGCGCGGCGCATCCTCGAACATCGCCGCGAGAGCGTCGGCGGACGCGAGGCGCAATCCTTCGTCAGGATCATCCAGTCGCTTCAACAACTCGGGAATCGCGGCGGCGATCTTCCCCCGCTGCACAGCGCGGACAGCTTCCTCCTGAACTGCGACCTCGGGTCGGGCCAATGACGCCAGCACCGCGGCGGCGTGCTGCCGCGCGGCGGCGTCATCGAGCGCGCGCAGGCCTCGAAGCCACGTGACCAGATTCGTGCTCCGCAGCGTGGCGACCGCACTCGCGGGCGGTGCGGACACGACCGGCTTCACACGCAACTCCGCGGCCCGTTGGGCGGGTGATGCAGGAAGGCCGAGGACCGCAGCCGTCTTGGCTGCCTGCTGGCGCGTGGCTTCGAGGTCGGCGGTCCACATCGAGCGCACGGCGCCGGCATCCGCGGGGTCGCGGATGAACGCCAGCGCTTCGAGCGCGCGCTCGCGCACGACGGGGTCGGGTTCCTTCAGCGCGGCGCGCAACATCTCGTGCGTCGGCGCGTCCTTGAGCGGATGCATCACCAGCGGCACCCACGCCGCGCAGGCGCCCGCGGCGCGCGCGTGGCGCAGCAGGCTGCGAACCCATGGGATCAGGCGGTTCATTTCTGAGGCAGCAGCAGCCAGCGCAATCGCAGGAAGGCCAGCACGAGGAACACGCCCGAGACGCACAGCGACAGCTCCGCGTGACGGCGCCACAAGACTCCGAGTTCGTCGAACACGCCGCGCGTGAGCACCTGCAGCGACGACGCAAACGGGTTCAACACAAGAATCGATTCGCGAAGCTTCAACGAGAGTTGGTCCGCGGCCAGCAGCGGGAACAGTGTGACGACGGCGGCGAGAAACGTGATCGCATACGCCAGCGCCGTCGCCACCGCCGTGCGCGGCGCGATGGCGGATGAGAACAACCCCGCCGCCAGCGCGAACAGGATGGTCGTGCCGATCACCGTCCACGCGTCGAGGATTTCGCGGGTCGTATTGATTTCGAGATAGTGGATCGCATACCAGCCTGGAAGCGCGCCGAGCACAAGGAACGCGACGAAGAGCAGCGCCACGCCGAGCTTGCCGATCAGGAACGACACCGGACCGAGCCGGGACATTCGCAGCAGCTCGAGGCTTCCGCGCTCGCGCTCCTGCGTGATCGCGCCCGCCGTGAGCGAGGGCACGATCAGCACAACCAGGCCGAGTTGAAAGACGAGTGACACGGCGCGAATCATGTTGGGCGTCGGGCCGACGAGGTTGCCGACCACGCCGATCATCATGAGCATCGAGAGGCCGAAGCAGGCGACCGCGATGCGGAACGTCCACAGCCCGCCGCCGAACGCCTGGCTGCGCAGCTCCTTCGCGAACATCGGGTTCAGCCAGTCCGGGATGCACGCGCGCCGGCGCATCGGATCAATGAGGTAGAACGGGAAGCGCAGCTTGCGGCGCGTCAGCTCGCGCCCTCCCTCGACCGTGCGGCCGTGGGCGCGCGTGGATCGTTGCCCCGCCCAATGCACGCGGCCGAGGATGAACAGCGCGAGCAACGCCGAGATCGCGCCGCTCCCGATGAGGTAGTGGCGCCACGCGCCCGCGGGCTCGAAGGCCGGCAGGATCACGGACGCCATCGCCCCGACCGGACTAAAGGCCCGCGAGTAGTGGATGAACTCCGAAGCCCAGGCTTTCTGCTCCAGGACGAAAAACGGAACCCACGGCCCGGCGGTGCAGGCAAGGATCAGCACGTAGGTCAGGACCAGCGCGAGGTGCGAGCTGCGCACGACGGCGCTCACGGCGAGGCCGAGCAGGCCGAACAGAACGCTGCTCGCCGCCGTGACGAGGTAGATCGCGGCCGCCTCGCGCACCGAGACCGCACCGAGGAAGAAGCACGCCGCGAACACCGGCAGCGACAGCACCACGAAGAGCAGAAGCACGCCGATGGACGACACGAGCTTGCCCAGCACGATGTCCCACGGCCGCAGCATCGTGGCGAAGAGCAGGTCGTAGGTGTTGCGTTCTTTCTCGGACGTGATCGCAGTCGAGGCGAAGGCCGGCGCGTAGAGGATGACGAGCAGCAGTTGCGCGACACCGCAAACGAGCAGGATGGATCGGGACGCGCGCGCGGTGACGGAAAAGACGCCTTCCTGCGGCCACATCCACCACACGAGCGAGGCGAGCGCGAGCAGGTAAAGCGCGGCCAACGCCAGCGCGAGCGGCGAGCGCAGCGCGCTCTTCAGTTCGCGGCCGAGGACGGGGTTACCCACCATCGTTCGTCCTCCGTTTGCCGGCCTTCGCCTCGGCGGTGACTTTCATGTAGATGTGCTCGAGGTCGAGCGGCACCTCGCGGAACCACAGCACGCCGACGCCTTGCTGAAGCAGACAGGCGAGCAGGCCGGAGATTTCCTCGTCCTGACCCTCGAACGACAGTCGCAGCAGGCGGCCGACGGTTTCCGTCACTTCAAGCTTTGGCGCGGCGAACTGCGCGACCAGCACAGCGGCCGCTGCCGCCGGGTCGCCCAGCACTTCCACCTCGATCACGCGGCGTTGCTCGACCTGCCGCATCACGGCCTCCATGCGGTCGCACAGAAGCAGACGCGCCTGTTCGAGAATGCCGATGCGGTCGCAGACCGAAGCCAGTTCCGGCAGGATGTGCGACGAGACGAGGATGGTCTTGCCGCGTTCCTTGAGCCGCTTGAGCAACTGCCGCATCTCGATGCGGGCGCGCGGGTCGAGGCCGGACGTGGGCTCGTCGAGGAACAGCACCTTGGGGTCGTGAATGAGCGCGCGCGCGATGCCGACCCGCTGCTGCATCCCGCGCGACAGCGAGTCCACGAAGTAGTCGCGCATCGCGTCCGTGCCGGTGACGCCGAGCACCTCGTCGATGCGGCCGCGCCGTGTGGCGCGCGGGAGCCGGTAGGCCGCACCGAAGAAATCGAGATACTCCCAGACGCGCATCCCCTGATACACGCCGAAGGTGTCCGGCATGTAGCCGACCACGCGCTTGGCCTGCTGCGGGTGGCGCACCACGTCCACGTCTGCGACGGACGCGCTCCCGCTCGTCGGGCGGAGCAGCCCGGAAAGGATGCGGATGGTCGTGCTCTTGCCCGCGCCGTTCGGGCCGATGTAGCCGAAGATCTCGCCCTCCTCGATGACGAGGTCCAGCGCATCCAGCGCGAGGACGTCCGCGTATCTCTTCGTGAGTGCTTTCGTGACGATCATGGGACAAGACCTTTGACTTCGAGGTCCAGTTCGCGCAACTGCCAGGTGTGGATGTTCGGGTTGATCTGCAAGTCGAGCTTCCGGCCTTCCGCGGAGTATGCGACTCGCACGACGACGAACACGCTGCGCACGCCCGCGTGGAGAAACCGCGCCGGGTCTGGCACACGCAGCGGCGACGAAGTGCCGACGCGCTCCATCCGCGAGACGGCGTGCTCGACGTCCTCGGGCAGCTTGAAATCGCCCGGCGCGACGAACACATCCGGCTCGAACGCCGCGCCGCGAAACTCAAAGTGAACCGTCAACTCCTGCGCATGGAGCGCGGGACATCCGGCCGGAAGGGTGAACTCGACCGCGAGGTGCGCGGCACGACCTCCGGCGAAGCAGCCCGCGCCGCGCTCGAACGGCTGCGCCCGCGTGTTGCGCAGTTGCACCGGCATCAACCCTGCCGGCAGATGCAGCACCGGACCATCGTAGTCCACCGTGCCATCCACCGCGAGCAGTCCCACTGCCCGACGCGGGATGGGCGGATCGATCGACGCGATGGGGAACGCAGGCTCGTCGCTCCAACTGAACAGCACCGGCAGCGGCTCGCGTCCGCGCAGCAGCCGTTGGAACCGCCGCTCGTCGGCCTTGATCAACACTTCCGCCGCGTATTCGGGCGCGGGGAAAAGCACGCCGCGCAACCGCTCGCGCTGCGCGTCACGCGCCGAGCGCAGCAAGCCGGTGGTGGTGGCGCGCGGGTTCCCGCGCAAGCCGGCGCGGTCGACCTGCGCGTGTGGCTGCACGTCACCGAGGGGCACGACAAACCGGTTGAATTTCACAAACGCGCCGGAGAGCGGCGCGCCGGCGCGGTTCGAGACCGACAACGTGAGGCCGTCGGCAGACACGCGGGCGCGCACGTTGGGTGAGCGCGTGCCCGTCGCCGGCCCGCTGCCGGCGATGGCGCGCAAGTCGTCCGCGCGCACGGCGAGATTGCTGACGGACAATCGCTCCTCGTAACCGAGCGCGAACAATTCGGGCGGCGTGGTCGCGCTGCGTCCCGGTGTCAATGAAGCGCCGTCGGAGCCCGTGTGAATCGAATAGCGGCGTTCCACGGGCGAGAACAAGCCGAGCATCGCTTGAACGCGGCCCGAGTCGCCGCCGCTTGTGGAGGTCGTCACGAAGACTTCGTTGAGCAACGGTTGTGGCGCGGACTTCCATCTGGCCGTTGCGGAGATGGCGCCGACGCCTGCCGCGATCGCGAGCATCACCGCCACCGGCCAGCCCCATTCCGGCCGCGACGTGAATCGGAAGAGCGCCAGCACCAGCAACAGTCCGCCCGCGGCCGCGCACAAATACAACAACACGCCGCGTCGCGACATCACCTTGAATCCCGCGAGGCTCGCCAGCACGCGCTCGACATCCGGCGACCGCGCGAGCAACCGATCGGAGTGATGAAGGAATTGCGGCGGGCCGCCGAGCAGGTCGCGCCAGAAACTCACGGAACCCGGCCACACGCTGAACTCCTCGCGGCCCGCCTCGAAGCCGATCATCGTCACCCGGCCCACGCCCTCGCGCCGCGAGAGGATCCACGGACGGTCTCGCGTGCCGACAAGCACCTCGCACTCGCCGGGCGCGAGCCTCGCGATCGTGAGGCCGTTCGTGAAGATGAAGCCGCCCGCGACCGGCGGCAGTGTCTCCACCCGCTGCGTCGAGACGAACGTGCCGGGCAAGAGTTCGGCGAGCGCCGGACTGATGCCCGGCATCGCGGAGGGCAACACCAGCAGGTGGCCGCCACTCTCGACGTAGTCGCGAATTGCGCGCAATTGCAGCGGCGTCAGTTCTGTCTCCGCCAGCCCGCCGAGCACCATGGCGTCGAAGCCTCGCAATTCGAGCGGCCGGCGAGGCATGGCGCGGGGCGGTGTCAGCGCGCGCGCGAACGGGCGCCGCTCGGTGCCGATGAACAGGTCGCGCAAGCCGCGGTAGCCGTCGAAGTCGGAGTCCACGACGAGGAGGAAAAAGGCTTCTTCCGGCACCGGGTTTCCGAGCGCCTCGTTTTGGCCCCACGTGCGGAGCGCGCCGTCCGTGAGCTTCACCGAAACGACGCGGCCGAGCTGGACGCGTCCCGCCGTCGGCGACGGGCGGATGTCGGGAAGAATCGGGAACTCGAACCGGCGGTTGGATTCCGCCGGGAGAAAAGCCGGCCGCGTGAATTGCACGCGCTGGCCCGCGCCCGCGCCGGGGCTTTCGACCGTGATGAGCGCCGTGCAAGCCGGGCCGGGGTTTTCGACATCCACGGTGAGCGGCGTCCAGTGGCGGTTGCGAAACTGTCCGTTGAATCCGACGAGCGCGCTGCGCAGGCGCGGCATCTCGGGCTGCGCTTCCGCGATGGAAGCCACCATCAACAATGCGGTGAGCGTGACGATGCGGCGCACGGGATGACGATTGGGGTGGAGAATGACCGGGCTAACGACGAGGCGCGACGGCCTGTTCATTCAATTCGCGCCGTGTGATTCGCACGGGGGGCGCGATTTGGAATTCAACTGGACCCGGCGCCGCTGCGGTGAATTGGGCATGGAGGTAAAGTAGGCAACCCGAGGCTGCGGGTCAGTCGGATTCTTCCCCCACGGGCGTTCCAACTCAGCAGTGCGAGGGGTGGGCACCGCAGCGGCGGGGCGGGCGCGGCGAGCGCGTCTGACGCGGTCGCGCTTGGGAATTGACCGCGGTACGCCGGCTCATCACTGTAGCGCCATGAAAACTGTGTGCGACCGATTCGTTTTCCGGCTGACCTTCCCCGCGGCGTGTTGCGCCGCTCTCGTCGCGTTGTCGGCGGACGCGCCGCTCAAGCCCGATGACAAGGGCTTCATCCGCGACTGGCTGCTGCTCGCGCCCATCCAGTTGGCCTCGGAGAACGCCGGAGCCGACGAAATCGACAAGCCACAGGTGCCCAACGAG
>VHCN01000089.1 GCA_016871675.1 Verrucomicrobiota bacterium | reverse complement strand
GCCGGAAGTGGGGCAAGGTCTTCGTGGACGCAACGGCATTCGGCAACGCCGTTGCTACACCGGGCAGCGCGGCCATCAAACCGAGCGTGCCCAAGCCACCGCCGAATCGGGCGATGGCGTCGCGACGGGAGAGCGGGATGTTCATGTCTGAAAAGGGTTGCGTCGGATGCTGCCGGCCATCCGCATGCAACTCGCTGACGTCTTTTGGACCCACTCTCTCACTTCTTCTTCAACGTGAAATCATGCGGTTGGGTCGCGGCGAAGATCTCCCACCGCTGGTTGAGTGCCGCCACGGTCGGCACACCGGCGTGGATGTAAACGGCGTAGCGCAGTTGCAGCGGCTTGCCGAGCGGCACCACGCGCGGCGCGTCGAACGTGAGCGAACTGCCCATCCAGCCGTCCACGCGCACGTGGAAGACGGTCGGGTGGTTCGGGTTGGACGGATGGTCCAGCAGCGTTGCGCCCTCGTTCGCGCCGGGTGCGATGGGGCCGGAATAGTCGCACCAGCGCGCAGATTTCCAGAAGCAGCCGTTCTCGCCCTGCTCGTCCACGTTGCCGGCGGAGTTGCGGATGGTGCCGCCGCCGTCGTTCACGCCGATGGTCTTGGCCATGCGCACGGCAAACAGGCCGAACGGGGTCTTGCCGAAGGTGGCATCCTTGCCGCGCGGTTCAAGGAGAAGGTCCACGACGAGGAGCCATTCGTTGTTGGGCAGCGCCTCGACGGCCGTGCGGCGGCGTTCCTGCACAAGCACACGTCCGTCCTTGTCGGTCCAATGGGTGATGATGGTGGCGGCGGTGGACGCGGCGCCATCCTCGAGCAGTTCGCAGCGCTGGCCGATGATGCGGCCGGCGTTCGTGGCGCGGTCGCCCCAAAAGGTGACACCGTTGACGTCGTGGTGCGCGACCCAGATGGAGTTGTGGTGGCTGTGCCCGACAGGGTCGTGTGGATGCCCCATGCGCGTGACGGGGCGGCCACCGGGCCCGATGACGGGAAAGACAAATGGACGGTTGAGCGTCGGGCCGAAGTGCAGGCGCGAGATTTCCGCGCCGTCGCGGGTGAAGGAGACCTGGTCGTAGGGCAGTGGGACGGCTTGGAAACGCGGGACGGGCCTGGCGTTCGGGAGCGGGAGCTGCGCAGGGAGCGAGTTCACGGCTGACCCGATGAGAGCCGCGACGAGCACGCGGACAAAGGCGAGCCGTTCGGGGAATTGCATGCGAGCAGGGAACACGATCCGCGGGGCGGGGTCAATCGCGGGTGGGCTTGAGCGTCAGTCGGATCGTCATGGCTCGGGCGCCCGCAAGCCGACCCACCGGGCCATGGCCGAAACAAGGCAGGCAAACCCGGTTTAAACGAACGGCAAAAAATGTTGCGAAACTGCTTTTGAACTGGCCCGGCACCTGATAGGGTGGTTCTCCCATGGCAACGCAGCAGAAGAGCCGGACAAGTCGAACCGCCACCATCGAGTTCCAGACCGGGCAGGTCTGGGTGATGGCGGCCTCCAACCTCCGCATCGGGCTGATCGGGAAGACGCTCGTGCATTACAAGCACTACAAGGGCGCCGCCCCGCGCGGCACCGTGTCGCTCGCCAACAAGGCGGCGCTCCAGCGCTATCTCATCCAAAACAAGGCCGTGCTGGTCCGGTCGTAGCGGGACCGGCCCGACCCTCCACCGTCTGCTGCCGGGCCTGCCCCTGCAGTCACGTCCGTCTGGACAGGATTGAGACCTGTCGCACAATCTGCCGCGCCAACCATGCGCGACCTACCTGACCCCCTCGACCAGGCCGGACGCACCGTCGTGCGGTGGCGCGGACGGGAATTCGCCTATTTCGGCGGCTGTGACTATCTCCGGATGTCCGGCCATCCCTCTGTGCTGCGGGCGCTTCAGGACGGGGCGAAGGCAGGCGGACTGAACGTCGCGGCGTCGCGGAAGACCACCGGCAACCACGGCCTCTACGAATTGCTTGAGCGCGAATGCGCTCGGTTCTTCGGCGCAGAACGAGCCGTGCTGCTGCCCAACGGCTACCTCACAAACCTCGCCGTGGCCCAGGCGCTCGCGGGACGCTTCACGCACGTGCTGCTCGACGCGCGCGCCCACGCAAGCCTGCTGGATGCCGCGCCCGCGTTCAGCGCGCGAGTGGCCGGCTTCCCACATCGCAACCCGGCCGGGCTTGGCCACGCGCTCAAGAGACTCGGGCGAGCTGCGAAGCCCGTGGTCTTGACCGACGGCGTGTTCGGGCACGACGGCTCCGTCGCGCCGCTCGCCTCGTATCTGGCGCTCTTGCCGCGCGACGGGTGCATCCTCGTGGACGACGCGCACGGCGCGGGCGTGGTCGGCAGGCGCGGGCGCGGCACGCCGGAGCTTGAGAAGGTCAGCCGCGAGCGGGTGATCCAAACGATCACGTTCAGCAAGGCGTTCGGCGTGTTTGGCGGCGCGGTGCTGGCCTCCCGCGATGTTTGCGCGCAAATCGTCGCGCGGAGCCGGGCTTGGACCGGGTGCACTCCCCTGCCCCTGCCCGTGGCGGCGGCCGCGCTCGCATCCCTCAAAACCCTGCGCGCCGACGACTCGCGGCGCGTCCGGCTCGCCGGAATTACGCGCTTCGTGAAAGCGCGCTTGAAGCCGGCCGGCCTGGAAATCCCGGACACACCCGCGTCCATCATCGCCATCACGCCGACGGCTACACGACACACGCGGCGACTTTCCCAGCAGCTCGTCGCGGCGGGCGTGTTCCCGAGCTTGATCCGCTATCCGGGCGGGCCGGAAGGCGGCTACTTTCGCTTCGCGCTCTCGAGCGAACACACACTGGAGCAACTGGCCGCGCTCGTGCGCGTCTTGCAATACAACGGCCGGCAGGCCGAAGTCCACTGACGCGCCCGTGGCAGCCCATTCCAACCGGATTGAGTTTTTCAACCGCCACACCGGCCGCGTGGAGGTGGAGCAAATCTACGGGCTCGGTTGGATGCGGTTCATCTACGGCACGCCGCCCGGTCGGCTTGCGCTCGAATGGGTGGCCAAGCACGCGTGGTTCTCCGCGTGGTATGGTGCGCGGATGGACACGCCGGCAAGCTGCGAGCGCATCGCGCCCTTCCTCGCCGAATACGGGCTGGACCCCGCGGAGTTCGTGAAGCGGCCCGGGGAATTCACCTCGTTCAACGACTTCTTCATCCGCGCCCTCAAGCCCGGTGCCCGCCCCGTGGACGTCGCGCCCGGAGCGGTCGTCTTCCCCGCGGACGGCCGGCACCTCGGCCTGCAGGACATTTCGCGCGTGGACGGCATCTTCGTGAAAGGCCAGCGGTTCGACCTCGCCACGCTCGTGGGGGACGCCCCACTCGTCGAGCGGTTCCGCGAAGGCGCCGCCGTGATGTCGCGGCTTTGCCCGGTGGACTATCACCGGTTTCATTTCCCGGCAGCCGGCGTGCCGGGCGCGCCGCGGCTTATCAACGGGCCGCTCTATTCCGTGAGCCCCATCGCCCTGCGCCGGAACGTCGCCTACCTGTGGCAGAACAAGCGCATGCTCACGCAACTCGAGACGCCCGACCTCGGCCGCGTGCTCCTCCTGGAAATCGGCGCGACCAACGTGGGCTCGATCGTCGAGACGTTCGAGCCGGGAAAGCCTGTGACGAAGGGCGCGGAGAAAGGCCACTTCAGATTTGGCGGAAGTTCCATGGTCACCATCTTCGAGCGAGGCCGCGTGAAGCTCGCCGAGGATCTGATCGAGCAAACGGCACGGTCCCGCGAACTCTACGCGCACATCGGCAGCCGCATGGCCGTGCGCGCATGACCGCGTGACTGCATGAAATCGCCCGCGCCCGCACGGTCGCACGCCTCGGCTGACGTAACTGCCCAAAAAGAAGGCCCGTCCTCCCGGACGGGCCCGTGGAATGGATCGCGATGCCCGTGGCTTACTTCGCCGCCTCGGCGGGCTTGGCTTCGTCGGTCACCTTCGCAGGCGCCGGCGCGTCGGAGGGCGGCGTGTAGTCCACCCACTCGAGGATGGCGAGCTTTGCGGCGTCACCCTTGCGCTGGCCGAGCTTGATGATGCGCGTGTAGCCGCCATTGCGGTCCTTGAACGCGGGGGCGATGTCGTCGCAGATGATGCGGACGACGTCCTCGTATTTGCGCCAGCGCTCGCGCAGGACCCTTCCGGGGCGCGTGGGCTTGCCCTTGAAGTGTGTGCGCGCGTTGGCCCGGAGCCGCGCGGCAAGGAGCCGGCGGCAATGGATGTTCTCGGCAACCGCGACGGCCTTCTGCTTCGGGTCGGTGGCGGCGGCGGCCGCCGCCATGGCCCGCTGGGCACGCCGTCCGAGCGTGAGCATCTTCTCCGCGAGCGGGCGGACGACCTTGGCCTTGGCGAGCGTCGTCGTGATGCGTTTGTGCTTGATGAGGCTCTTGACCATGATGGCGAGCATCGTGTTGCGATGCTCACCCGTCCGGCCGAGCTTGGCGGTGCGCTTGAGGTGACGCATAGGGGCGGGTGGTCAGAGCTTGGGCTCTTCCTTCGGCGACTCGAGCAATCCAGGCTCGAAGGTCATGCCGAGGGTGAGGCCGTGCCCGGCGAGCTTGTCCTTGATTTCGTTCAGGGACTTCTTGCCGAAGTTGCGATACTTGAGCATCTCCTGCTCGGTCTTCATCGCGAGCTGGCCGACGGTGGTGATGTTCGCGTTGTTGAGGCAGTTCGCTGCGCGCACGGAGAGCTCGATCTCGTTGACGCTCATGTTGAGGAGCTTCTTGAGCTTGTTCACTTCCTCGTCCTGCTTGTCCTCGATCTCCTCGAACTGCACGGCGTCCTTGTCGAACCCGACAAACACGTCGAGGTGATGGCCGAGGATGGCCGCGGATTGCGTGAGCGCGTCGTGCGGGGTGATGCGGCCGTCGGTCCAGATTTCGAGGACCAACCGGTCGTAGTCGGTGCGCTGCCCGAGGCGAGCGGCCTCGACGCCGTACCGCACACGGCTGACCGGGGAGAACAACGAGTCAATCGCGATCACGCCGATCGGCTGGTCGGGTTTCTTATTGTCGTCCGCCGCGCAAAAGCCTCGCCCCTTGCGAACCTGGAGTTCCATCGAGAATTTCTTCTTTTTGTCGAGGGTGCAGATGATCTGGTCGGTGTTGACAAGCTCGACGTTCTGGTTGAGCCGGATGTCGCCGGCGGTCACGGCCCCTTCCTTGTTCACCGACAGGTAGAGTGTCTGCGGTTCGTGGGTGGTGGCCTTGAACTTGACCTTCTTGAGGTTGAGGACGATTTCGGTGACGTCCTCGACGACGCCTTCGACGATCGTGAACTCGTGCTGCGCGCCGTCGATCTTGACGGAGGTGACGGCGGCGCCCTCGAGTGAACTGAGGAGGACGCGGCGCAGGGAGTTGCCGATGGTGTGGCCGTAGCCGGTTTCAAACGGCTCGGCGACGAACTTGCCGTAGGTGTCGGTGTTCGCCTCGTCTGGGGTGAGTCGGCGCGGCTTCTCGAACGGACTGAGTCGGACTGGCATGTTGTTTGGTTCCTCGCAGTTTTAACCTGACCTCGGACGCTTGATTCCCGCCGCGCCTCCGGCCCGTATAACTGCATTGTGCCCCGGTGAAGGGGCGGTTGTTTTCAGCGGGAATAAAATTCGACGACCGCCTGCTCGTTGGCGATGGGATTGATGTCCTCGCGCGACGGCACGCGAGCCATGGTGCCCTTGAGCGCCTCTCGGTCGAGCGCAAGCCACTCGGGAACGGCGCGACTCGTCGTGCCCTCAAGGTTCTTCAGCGCGATTTGCTTGGAGCGGACGTGATCCTTGATCTGCACCACGTCATTTACCCGGACGGCGAAGGACGGTGAGCTGACCTTGCGTCCGTTGACGGTGATGTGACCGTGGTTGACCAGTTGCCGTGCCGCGGGCCGGGTGATCGCAAGGCCGAGGCTGTAAACCACACTGTCGAGGCGCGTCTCGAGCATTTGCAGCATCGTCACGCCGGTCACGCCGCGCTTGCGCAGGGCGCGCTCGTAAACGCCTCGGAACTGGCGCTCCATCAGGCCGTAATAGTAACGGAGCTTCTGCTTCTCGATGAGGCCGAGACCGTAGTCGGTCACCTTGCGGCGGGACTTGGGGCCGTGAACGCCGGGTCCGTAGGGACGCCGGTCGAGATACTTCGAGGGGCCGAAGATCGGCTGGTTAAACCTGCGGCTGATGCGGACGCGGGGACCTGTGTAGCGAGCCATAATTCCGGGGTGCGAGGTGCGTGCTCTGTGTGAATTTAGACGCGGCGCTTCTTGCGCGGGCGGCATCCGTTGTGAGGAACGGGCGTCACGTCCTTGATGGTGGAGATTTCGAGACCGATTGCCTGCAAGGCGCGGATCGCAGACTCGCGACCGGAGCCAGGACCGCTGACGCGGATCTCGACTTCGCGCATGCCGTGCGACATCGCCTGGCGGGCGGCGTCCTGCGCGACTTGTTGCGCGGCAAAGGCCGTGCTCTTGCGCGAGCCCTTGAATCCGACACGGCCGGCACTCGACCAGCCGATGGTGTTGCCCTGCATGTCGGTGATGGTGACCAGCGTGTTGTTGAAGGAGGCGAGGATGTTTGCGATCCCCACGGAAATGTTCTTCGCGTGCTTCGCCTTGATGATCTTTTTGCCAGCCATCTCGTCGGCGAGAAGTTCGGCCGCAGTCGGTGCGACCACAACGGGCGGGGCCGCGGGATCCACGGGCTTGGCCCCGGCGTCAGCCGCGGTTGCGGCCGCGTCGCCCTTGTCGGCCTTCTTGCCCTTGGCGGCTTTCTCGGCCTTGGCGGGCTTCGTCGCAGGCTTCTCCGCGCCGGGAGGCGCGGCGGGGGTTTCGGCTGGTTTGGGTGTCTCGTCTGGCATGTTGTGAATCAGTGGATGCCCACCTTGGCGTTGGGATTGCGCTGCACGCCGACCGTCTTGCGCGGTCCCTTGCGGGTGCGGGCGTTGGTCTGGGTGCGCTGGCCGCGGACCGGCAGACCGCGGAGGTGGCGGATGCCGCGGTAGCACTTGATGGCTTGCAGACGCTTGAGGTTCAGGCCGATTTCGCGCCGCAGGTCACCCTCGATGACATACTTGCCCTCCTGGATGACGTGGAGGATGTGGGAGAGTTGCTGCTCGCTCAGGTCCTTGGCACGGATGGCCGGGTCAATTTGGGCGCGCTCGATGATCACCTTCGCATTGGAAGGGCCGATGCCGTAAAGGGTGCGGAGCGCAATGTCGATGCGCTTGTTGCCGGGGAGGTCAACGCCGAGGAGTCGTGCCATAAATCAGGAGATGGTGGGTTAGCCTTGCCGCTGCTTGTGGCGCGGGTTGGTGCAAATGACACGCAGCACCCGTTTGCGTTTGACGATCTTGCAGTTTTCGCAAAGGCGCTTAATGGATGCGCGAACTTTCATTATTGTTGTTCGTTTGTTCCGTCTTCACCACGGCGCCCTTCGACAAGTCGTAGGGCGACAGTTCCACCGTCACTCGCTGGCCCGCGGCGATGCGGACGAATTCCATCCGGAGCCGGCCCGATGGAAACGCCATCAGCCGGTGCCCGTTGGCAAGCCGGACGCGACACATCCGGTTGGGCAGCACCTCGTCTACGATGCCTTCAACTCGGATGGCGTCCTGGCTGGCCACGTCAGTATTTCCGGTTCGCCGTCCCGGACCACAACCGTATGTTCCATGTGCGCCGACGGCAGGCCGTCGACCGTCACCACCGTCCACTTGTCCTTCAAAATCTTCACCTGCGCGGTGCCTGCGTTCACCATCGGCTCAATGGCGATCACCATGCCGGGCTTGAGCTTCGGCGACGACTTGCCGTGCTCGACAAAATTCGGCACCTGAGGGTCCTCGTGCACCGACCGCCCGACGCCGTGTCCGACAAACTCGCGGACGACGTTGAACCCGTGGCTCTCCACGAATTCCTGCACGGCCCGCGAGATGTCCACCACGCGGTTGCCGGCGACCGCACGGGAAACACCTTCATACAAGGCTCGTTCCGTCACATCAATCAATTTTTGCGCCAGCAGGTCGCATCCGCCCACGGCCACCGTGCGGGCTGTGTCGCCGATGTAGCCGTCGAGCCGGACGCCGACATCCAGGCTGATAATGTCGCCAAACTGGACCCGCCGCGGCCCGGCCAGCCCGTGCACCACTTCCTCGTTCACCGAGATGCAGATGTTGCATGGATACTTCTTGTAGCCGAGGAACGCGCTTCGCGCGCCGTGCGCCGCGATCCGCCCGGCGGCAAAATCGTCGATGTCCTTCGTGCTGACGCCCGGCTGGATGAAGCCCGCGACCTCGTCGAGGACCGTGGCTGCCACGTTTCCCGCGGCACGCAGGGCTTCATGTTCCCGCTGGTTTGTAATCGTCATCCGGCCAGGGCCGCTCTCACGGCGGCGTAAAGTTCATTGTAAGGCAGTGCCGCGTCCACGACCGCAAGCCGCTCGAGCTGCCAGTAGTAGCTCACCAGCGGCTCGGTCTGCCGGTTGTAAACGTCGAGCCGCCGCCGGACCACTTCGACATCGTCGTCCCGCCGCTGGACCAGCACGGTCTCGCAGTCATCGCACACGCCTTCGCGCTTGGGCGGCAGGTGGGCGAGGTGGAACGTCGAGCCGCAACGCGGACAGGCCCTGCGCCCGGAAATCCGCGAGAGGATGACCGATTCTTCGCACTCGAAGAAGAGGACGCTCTCAATGTCCAGTCCCTGCGACCCCGCCCATTCGTCGAGCAACTCGGCCTGCTTGAGCGTGCGCGGGAATCCATCGCTGATGAATCCCGTGTCGCCCGGCGACGCGGCCATCCAGCGTTGCACGAGTTCGAGGACGACTTCGTCCGGAACCAATTCACCGCGTTCAAGGAACGACCTGGCATGGCATCCGAGTGCCGAGCCGGACTCCGCCTCGTCGCGGAGCAACTGCCCCGTGGACATGTGGCGGTGTCCAAATTCTTTCTTCAACTGCGCGGCCACCGTCCCCTTGCCCGACCCCGGAGGTCCAAGCAAAATGACGCGGCGTTTCATGGCCTAAAGGCGGCCTTTCAACCGCGGGCCCGCGCCGCCCTTGCCGGTCTTCAGGAAACCGTCGTAGTGGCGCATCAAGAGGTGCGACTCCATCATCCGCATGGTGTCGAGCACGACGCCGACCGTGATGAGCACGCTGGTGCCGCCAAAGAATTGCGCGACGTAATAATTGATGTTCCACGCACGCGACATGAGCATCGGCAGGATGGCGATGACCACGAGGAAGACCGCGCCCGCGAGCGTGACGCGGTGCATCGTGTTGTGGAGGAACTCGCTGGTCGCCGCGCCCGGCCGCACGCCGGGGATGTAGCCGCCATACTTCTTGAGGTCGTCCGCGATTTGCAACTCGTTGAATTGCGTGGCCACCCAGAAGTAGGTGAAGAAAACCACCATCAGCGCGTAGAGCGCCATGTGCACGAACTTGTCCTCCCCGAAATGCACCGAAAGGTCGGTGAGGAACGGCACGTCCATCGACTTGCCGAGGAACTGGAGGATCTTCTCCGGAAACATCAACAACGCCTGCGCGAAGATGATCGGCATCACGCCCGCGTAATTGACGCGCAACGGCATGAAGTTGCTGCCGCCCTGCACCAGCTTGCGCCCAACCTGGCGCTGCGCGTATTGGACGGGAATCTTGCGCTGAGCCTGGGTGACGGCGATGACGCCGGCCACCACGCCCAGGAGCATCGCGACAAGCATCGCGGCGTGGAACACATTGAACCGGGTCTCGATGTCTGCGCCGGGGAAGAACATCTCCTTGACCGCCTGCACCGTGAGCGGCAGGCGCGCGAGGATGCCGACGGTGATGACGAGCGAGACACCGTTGCCGATGCCCCGCTCGCTGATTTGCTCGCCGAGCCACATGAGCAGCAGCGTGCCGGTGGTGAGGATCAGCGTGGTCTGCACCCGATACCACCAGAGATACTCGGTCATCACGAGCTGGCCCTTGAAGTCCTCGCCGAAGACCTTTGCCGGGTTTTCCCACGCCAGTGCCATCACCAAGCCCTGCCCGAGGCAGAGCACCACCGTGAGGTAACGGCCATACTGGATGATCTTGGCGCGCCCGCCCTCCTCGCGGGAGAGCTTGCTCAACTGTGGGATGACGGCGCTCAGCAACTGGATGATAATCGTCGCGCTGATATACGGCATGATGCCCAGCGACCCGATCGCGCACCGCTCAAGCGCGCCGCCCGTGAACATGCTGTAGAGGCCGAGCAACCCGCCGCCCGTGCCCTTCTGCGCCTGCAACTCAAAAAACGCCGCGAGCGACTGCCCGTCGAGGCTCGGGATCGGGCAGAGCGACACCAGCCGCGTCAGCCCCAGCAACAGCAAGGTGAACAGGATCCGGGACTTGAGCTCCGGCACCTTGAAGCAGTTGGCAAACGTCTGGAAAATGTTCTTGAGCATGCGGCGAGGGGGGCCGGGGGAAATTGCCTAAGCCTTCGGTGCCTCGGGT
>VHCN01000088.1 GCA_016871675.1 Verrucomicrobiota bacterium | reverse complement strand
TGGGCGGGCCGCTCTGGTTCATCGCGTTCGAGGCCGCGCCGCCGCCGCGCCCGCCGCAGCCGATGAGCGCGACGTTCACCTGATCGCTGCCGGCCGCGTGCACGTGCGGCAGCGCGATGCCCGCAAGCGTCCCGGCGGCGGCGAGTTGACCGGACTGTTTCAGAAATTCGCGCCGGGACGGCGGGCGGATGAATGCAGTGCTCATGTCGCATGCTCTTTCGAGTCTTGGCGGGGTGTCAACCGCCAACCTCGGAACGCACCCGAGAAACACGGCGGCGAAGCATGGAGGCTTGCGCTTCACCCGCGCGCGAACTCCAGCCCCGTCAGCGTCCCCGTGCTCGTGCCGAACTTGCCGGTTTCGAGGCCGTGGTGCCGGTGTCCGTCTCCGTGATCTACCCAAAGTGGGTCGCGCCGATGGCGGAGGAAGGGAACGACAAGCGGCCAATGACGCCATGTCGCCCTGACCGCGGGCCATTGGGCATTGCGTCTTGTCCCGTTCACCCGTCACCCTCGGTCATGGCGCACATTCATGAGAAGATTGACTTCACGGTCGCAATCTTCGTCGTCCATGAGCACCGGGTGCTGCTCATCCACCATCGCAAGCTCGACAAATGGCTTCCGCTCGGCGGCCACATCGAGCTGGACGAGGATCCCGAGCAGGCCGCGCTCCGCGAGGCTCGCGAGGAAAGCGGGCTGGACGTCGAACTGTCCGGCGAGCGCCCGCCCACCACGGAGCCCGGCACGCGCGCGCTTGTCGCGCCGCGCTTCCTCGACATCCACCGCATTACGGACACGCACGAGCACATCGGCATGATCTACTGGGCGCGCCCGAAGCAAGGCGCGCTCGCCCTCGCCGTCGAGGAGCACCACGACATCCGCTGGGTGAGCGCCGGGGAACTCGACTCGCTCACGCCTCCGGTGAGCGGCGCAGTGAAGTGGTATTGCCGCAAGGCGATCGAGGAAATGCGGAGTGCGGAATGCGAGACACGGAACGGCTGAGGGTCCGCGTGATTTGTCGAACCGACGGCTCCTCCTGTTCGCAATTCGCGATCGGCAATCGCTCCGTCACCGCGCCGCCGCCCTGCAGCCGCCCGTCCTTGGATCGAAACTCACCGCACTGATGCGCGCGATCCGGCTCGTCGAGACGTTGTAACCGGCTGACTTGAAGAACGCCTGCTCTTCCGGCGGCCACTTCGCCTCGAATCCGATGTCCAGCCCGCCCTCGGTGTTCACGCGCGGCGCGGCCACCGCTTCGTCCACCGATGCACCGTCCACGATCGCACTGAGCAACACATCGAGCAGCGAGTTGGGGATGCGCCGCCCGCCGGCGCCGCCGAGCGCGAGCACGGGGCGGCCGCCGCGCGAGACCACCGTGGGGCACATGTTGTGCAGCGGCCGCTTGCGCGGACCGGGCGCGTTCGGATGGCCGGGCTGCGGATCGAACCGCGACATTCCGTGGCCAAGCGTGAGGCCGAGCCCGGGCACCGTGACGCACGCGCCAAAGCTGTTTCCGTGCGTGAGCGTGAGCGCGGCCATGTTGCCGTCCTCGTCCACCGCGCTGAGGTGGATCGTGCCCCCGTGCTCGCGCGAACTGCCGGACGCCGCGATCGGTTTCCCCGAACGGACGGCTTCGAGCACTCGCGCAGCGGTCAACTGCGCGCCACCGGCGGAAAGCAGTTTCGTGGCGAGCGCGTCCATGCCGCGCACGTCGCCGAGCAATTGCAGCCGGTCGCGCCACGCCGCGCGAAGGGTTTCGATCCGCAGCCACGCGCGCTCGCTCGACACGGGGCGGGTGTCCCAGCCGAGCTCCCGCAGCACCGCGAGCGCCTGCAACGGCGTCAGCCCGCCCGCGCCCACGGGCGCGGTGCGAACGGTTGCCCCGCGCCACGACACTTCGAGCGGCTTCACTTCGCGCGCCTCGAAGCCGGCGAGGTCCTTCGCCGTGACCAAGCCGCCATGCTTCGCGAACGCCTCCGCGATCCGCAACGCGATGTCGCCGCGGTAGAAGTCCCGAACAGACCGGCGCACGATGCACGCGCGCAACACCTCGGCGAGTTCCTCGTTTCGGAACGTGTCCCCGGCCTTCACCGGTTCGCCGGCGGGCAGCAACAGCTTCGCGGAACCGGCGTCTTTGCGGAGCTGGACAGCCATCGCGCGCGCGGCACCTGCGAACCCTGCGTTGACCACGAACCCTCGCCCCGCCAGTTCCGCCGCCGGGCTGAACACCCGCTCAAACGGCAGCCGTCCGAACCTGCGCCACGCGGCCTCGAGTCCCGCGAGTGTCCCGGGCACGCCGGTCGCGAGCCAGCCGAACTCGTTGATGCGACCGCGCACTTTCCCGTCCCCGTCGGGCTTGAAGATGTCCGCGCGCAGGGCCGCGGGCGCGACCGTGTTGAAGTCGAGTGCGGTCACGGCCCCGGACTTCCCGTGCGCGTAAACCATGCAGCCGCCGTAGCCGCCCGGCCCGCACTGGTGCGGCGCGAACACGGACGCCACGAGCGCGGCAGTGACCGCGGCATCCGCGGCGTTTCCGCCGTCTGCGAGCGCGCCCAATCCGGTCTTGGCCGCCGTGGCTTCGCCGATGACAGCACCGCGCGCGAATCTGGCCGCCTCCTGCTCCGCGCCAAACGCGAGCCGCGGTGCGAACATCGCGCCGACTGCTGCAGAAGTGCCGAGCTTGAGCGCGTCGCGGCGGGAGTGATGGGGCTTCATGGATTGCAGTCGAATCATCCACGCGCCGGCAAGCGGCGTCAATAGGCGGGCCCACGAGGCGCGCGGCTTTTGACGCGCCCCGGAGTTTCTGCAAGGGTCTGCCCTCGCCATGCACCGATTCACCCTCGCGATTCTAGCCGCCGCCGCGTTCGCACTCGCGCCGCGCGCCGCCGCGCAGGACGCCGCGCTCGACGCGCTCGTGTCCGTGCTCAAATCCGCCGACGACGCGCAACTCCAGCTCGACATCCTCAAGGGCATGACCGACGGGCTCAAGGGCCGCCGCAACGTGAAGATGCCCGCGGGCTGGGACGACGTCTCCGCGAAGCTCGCCAAGAGCGCGAACCCACAGGTGCGCGAACTCGCGCAGTCGCTTTCGCTCACGTTCGGCAGCGCGACCGCGCTCACGGCGTTGCGCGCCCGACTCGCGGACACGGCGGCGGCGCCCGCGCAACGCAACGCCGCGCTCGAGTCGTTGCTGGCCGCGAAGGATCCCGCGCTCGCAGTCACGCTGCACCAGTTGCTCGGGGAACCCGCGCTGCGCGCGCCCGCGTTGCGCGGGCTGGCATCTTACGACGACGCGAAAACGCCCGCCGCCGTGCTTGCGATTTATGGTTCGCTCTCCGCATCGGAAAAGCGCGACGCGCTCGGCACGCTCGTGTCGCGGGCCGCGTCCGCCCGCGCGCTGCTCGCGGCGGTTTCGGGCGGCGCGGTCCCGGCGAAGGACCTGCCGGCCGACCTCGTGCGGCAGTTGCGCGGGCTCAAGCAGGACGACATCACGGCGTTGGTCGGCAAACTGTGGGGCCTCACCCGCGACACGCCCGACGACAAGAAAAGGGAGATAGCCCGTTACCGCGCCTTGTTGGAATCAAAGCCCGCGCGGCCCGACGACCTCTCGCGCGGCCGGCTGCTTTACACCAAGACGTGCGGCCAGTGCCATACGCTCTACGGCGTCGGCGGCAAGGTCGGCCCCGACATCACCGGCTCCAATCGCGCCGACCTCGATTACTTGCTGCACAACATCCTCGACCCGAACGCCGAAATCCCGAACGACTACCGCACTGCGAACATCGAGACGAAGGATGACCGCTCAATCTCCGGCATCGTCACGCGGCAGGACGGCCAGTCGGTCACCGTCGTCACGCCCAACGAGACGCTCACGCTGCCGCGCGCGGACATCCGCACGCTGGCCACGAGCGAACTTTCGATGATGCCAGACGGCTTGCTCGCGAACATGACCGACGACGAAGTGCGCGACCTTGCGGCCTACCTTCGCGGCAAATCGCAAGTGCCGCTGCTCGCCTCCGCCGACACGGTCGCGCTGTTCTTCAACGCCAAGGACCTTAGCTACTGGGACGGCGACCCGGCGTTGTGGAGCGTCGAGAACGGCGAACTCGTCGGCAGGAGCGCCGGCCTGCGCCGAAACGAGTTCATCCGCAGCCAGCTCCTGCTGTCCGACTTCCGCCTCGTGGTGAAGGTGAAACTCGTTCCGAACACGGGCAACAGCGGCATCCAGTTCCGGAGCGAGGTGCTGCCGAACGGCTTGATGAAGGGCTGCCAGGCCGACGTCGGCGCCGGCTGGTGGGGCAAGCTCTACGAAGAACACGCGCGCGGCCTGCTCTGGAGGGACAGTGGCGAGGCGCATGTGAAGACGGGCGACTGGAACACCTACGAAGTGCTCGCGGTCCGCTCAAAGGTCCGCACGGCGATCAACGGCAAGTTGTGCGTGGACATGGATGATGCGCAGTTCGCGGCGAGCGGTGTGATCGGCTTCCAGTTGCACAGCGGCGCGATCCCGTTCGAAGTGCGCTACCGGGATTTCGAACTGGAACTCAATCCCAAGTTCGAGTTGAAAACGGCGAAGTGATCCCCGAGTTGCGTCGTGGCAGGGCGGCGGGGGGACGTTGCGCAAGCCGGCCGCCGATCACTTGTCCACCAGGATCACCTTCATCGCCTTGCGATCCACGGCGAGTTGCTTGCCGGGCGGCGGCGTCGGGAGCTTGCGGATCATCTTCTCCTTCACGAACACGTCGAGGTTCGTCGGGAAACTGTTCCGCGACATCATCCAGCCGTTCAACAAGTCCGTGAGCGTTTTGAGGTAGACCTCGGGGTCGGCGGACGCCGCGTCGCGCTCGATTTCCTTGAGCGCGGCCTCGCGCGATTGAGGCGGCTGCACGGCGACGGGGGGCGCGCCCGCGTCCCCTTGCTGCTGTGGTCTGGCCGTGGGCGGTGCGGGAACCGGTGTGACGGGCGGTGGAAGCGCGGGCGCGGGCTTGTCCCCGCAGCCACAGAGACTCAGCGCCAGTGCGGCGAAACAGGAGGCTGCGACTCCCGCTTGGGGGGAACGACCCGTGAATGTGTCCTGCATGGACGCCAACATAGATCAGCCCGCGACACACAAGCAAGCCGCGGGGCGCTGCCCGTGAAGCGCCGCCCGGGACCGCTACGGCCTGCGCGTCACCGCGGGTGCGGCCGCAGGCGCGGGCACCTTGATGGACCGTTCGCCGCGTTTCACCTGTTCGACGGCGCTCTGCGCGGCGTCCAGCTCGCGTTGCGGCGCGCGCACGACCACCGTGCCCGTGGCGGAATCGAACGTGACGCGCGCGCCGGAATTCGTCCGCGCAAGACTCCGCACGCCGGCGTTCTGGAAAAAGTTCTGAACAATGCCCGCGGCATTGGTCTGCGACGTGCGCACTGTGACGCTTTGCAACTGCGGCCCGCCGCCGGAGCCGCCGCCGGACCCGCCGAGGCCGCCGCCTCCGCCGCCACCCGCGCCGCCGGGCGGAACTCCGCCGCCACCGATTCCACCGCCAACACCCCCACCGCCCGCTCCACCCGCGCCGCCCCCGAGTCCCGGCGGTGGCACGAACGCCGTCGGCACAAACGTGACGCCCTGCAGTCCTTGCACAAACGTGTTCGGGTCCACGCGGAACGCGCGCGTGAACAGCGGCGGGTTCTCACTGTTGTTCGCCACAAACATCACCGCGTAGTCCTCCACCGACACGCGCACCGGTTGGTCGGCGCACTTCACAAGGATGTCGAGCAACTGCGCCAGCGTCACGTCGCGCACCGGCAGGCTCGTGCGAATGAGCACCGTGTCGAGGTCCACCGGCTGCGCCGCGGCCGCGGGAGCCGGGATGGGATTCCCGGCGGCATCGAGCGGCGGCGCGGGCGGTCCGCCGGGTGGGGTCGCGGCCGCGCCAAGCCGCGGGCTGTCGCGGATCACGGAGTTTACGAGGAAGTTGAGCCCCTTGCGCTCGGGGTCGAGCTTGCGCGATTCGTCGCTGAGGAATTTCACCACGTCGGGCAGCGGCACGCCGTCGAAGAACACCTCGTCGAACCGGATGGCGTTCAGCTTGTGAAGAATCGCGCGGCGGCCCTTGGTGGTGTGGACCATGTTCGGCACCTCGGAGTTGGTGCGGTAATACTGGTTCGGCACCGGAATCCTGGGCGGCTGTCTCGAAGGAGAAGCGCCGGGCGCTTGAGGTTCGGCGCCGGACCCCGACAGCACGATACCACCGACGGCAATGGCCCGGACCACGGCCGACGGGCGCGAGGCAAACCGAATCGTCCCGCGAGCGGCATTACTCAGGAGTTTGGGCGCGGTGCGCATAAGCGGGTTTGGGTCCGGTTTGCGGGAACCGGGTGTTGATTGATGAACATCCTAGCCCGGCGCGGCGCGGATGCAATGTCCGTCAGTGACCCGGCTCGGCGCCTGCCGGCCCTGAACCGGCGGGCACCAGCGGCCCGCGCTTCGTGGCGAGGCCGAGTTGGTAGCGGACAAGTTCGCCGCCGTGCCTCGGGCCGGACGGATCGCCGCTGGAGAAGAAATGAAACTTGCCGCCGCTCCTCGCCATGGCGGGCGCAAAGATGTTCTGGCTGTCGAACGCGCCCGGCGGACCGAGCCGCAGCATCGGGTTCTTCGGCGACTTGACCCACGCGGCCGCGGCCGGAGACGCGTCGGGCGTCTTCGCGGCGCGGGCATTGGTGGCGGAAGGAAACGCGAGCGCGAGCGCAGTCGTGGCCCAGCCTGCGGCGCTGATGGAAATGAACTGGTTCGTGCCGTGCGGGTAGCCGGACTCGAAGTAGGTTTGAATCGGCTTGCTGCGTGAAGTGACGAGCCACGAACCGTCCGCGAGTTGCTTGTCGAGCAGGTAGCGCAACCCGCGCTGATATGCCGCGTCCGCCGTGGGTAGTCCGCCGGCTTGGTGCAGGGCGACGAGCGCCGAGCTTGTGGCGTAGGCGTCGGTGTCCATGCCCGCAAGTTGCTCCCATCCTCCATCGGCGCGCTGCGTGTCGAGCAGTTCCTTCACGGCCTGCTTGATGTCAGCCTCGGGCGAGCCCGCGACGCGCAGGGCGCGCAGTCGGAACACGCGGTCTTCCGTGTCGTCGGCCTGGGTCTTGCGCAACCACGCGCGCACTTGCTCGAAGCGCCGGTCGATGCGCTCGCGCTGCTGCGGTGTGCCGAACGTCTTCAATCCGCGCAGCGCAACGTGCGTGGAGGTGAACAGGCTTTGCTCGGTCGGCGGCCGGCGCGACTGCGGCTTCCAATGATCGAGGTCGCGCTGCCACTGGAGCAGATACTCGGTGGCGGCGGCGGTCGTCGCGTCCGGCTTCCAGCCGCCGTTTTCAAGCGCCCAGAGCGCATAGCCCGCGGTGTCGGCCTGCCCACCCTGGCCTTTGCCCGCGAGATAGTTTGTCCGGTTTTTTTCGAGGAAGCCGGCCGTGAACCTGACCTGCTTCGCGAGTTCCTCCGCGTCAATCTTGATCCCGCGCGACTGCGCCGTGGCCAGCGCCATGATGGGAAGCCCCTGATTGTGACAGGTGAAGCACCGTTCGCGCTTCTCCATCGAGCCGCGCGCGCCCGCGGTGAGCAGCGGCAGCGACTTCTCGATGGCGGCGCGAAGGGCGGCTTCGCTGGCCGCGGGTGGCGCGGCGGCGGCGTTCATCGTCAACGCGCCCATCAGCACGCCGACACCGCAAGCGACCCGATGCGTCAACGGTTCGCGGGGCTTCATGTGACCGGGTCCATTCGTGCCACAATCGAAGGCACATCGCACGCGCAAATCTTGCACCCTTCGCCGCACGCGGCGTTCACCGGGTCAGCCCCCGTTCCCCGGCGCGCGCAATTGGGTCGAGCGCATTCTGGAAAGAATCCGCTTGAGATTGCGCAGCGAACGAATAGAACTCGCCCAACCCACGGGCCTCGTGCTCGCGCCAACGACCGCAACCATCCAACCCGCTCACCTCATGAAACCACTCTGTCTCTTCGCGCTCGCCGCCGCCGTCTCGGGCGCCACCGCTGCCGACTTCCGGTTTGAGCCGCCGGTGCGCATCAAGGGCGGCGACGCCTACGCGCGCGTCGAGAGTCCCGGCTGGGCTTGTCCCGCGCTGGCGGACCTCGATGGCGACGGCACGAAGGACTTGCTCGTCGGACAGTTCAACAAGGGGAAGATCAAGGTTTATAAGGGGCTTGGCGGCGGGCGCTTCGCCGCGGGCGAATGGCTCAAGGCGCAGGGCGACGTGGCCGAGGTGCCCGGCGTGTGGTGATGCACGAGCTCGACTCCACAGTTTGTGGACCTCAACGGCGACGGCTTCGGCGACATCCTTTCCGGCTCCTACTCGCGCAACGAACAGCCCATGGCCGGACTGTTCCAAGTGCTTTGGGGACAGAAAGGCGGCACGTTCAAGCGCGCCTCGGTGCTCAACGGCACCGACGGCAAGCCGCTCATCATCCCATCGCAGGGCGAGAAAGACGTGGTCGAGAGCATCTGCACGCGGCCGTTCGCCGTGGACTGGAATGGCGACGCCAAGCTCGACCTCGTGGTCGGCACGTTTTCCGGCAGCTTGTATTTGTTCCTCGGCGAAGGCGGCGGAAAGTTTCAGCCCGCATCGCAACGCATCACGTCCGGCCGCAAACCACTCAAAGTGCCCGGCCACCACGGCGACCCGTTCATCGTGGATTGGGATGGCGACGGCGACCTCGACCTGCTCAGCGGCTCCGACAGCGGAGGCGTGCAGTGGGCCGAAAACACCGCAGGCAAGGGCAAGACGCCGGTCTTGAAGCCATTCAAGACGGTCATCGCCGCGAACACCCCGGTCGCGACCGGCGAGTTTCTGGATGAAAAGGACATCGCCGCGCCATCGTCCTCCATGCGCATCTGGGTCGAGGACGTGAACGGCGACGGAACGCTCGACATTCTCGTCGGCGACAACGTCACGCTGATTTCACCGGCGAAAGGCGTGAGCAAGGAAGACTTCGCCAAGCGCCAAGCGAAGTGGAAGGCAGCCATGGAGGACGTCCAGCGCGACCTCGGCAACTCCAGCTCCGGCTCCAATCGCGCCGCGATGGAACGCTACCAGAAGCTCTATCAGGAGCGCGCTTCCTTCATGAACGAGGAACGCACCGGCTACGTGTGGCTGTTCGTGCGGAAGTGAGCGCGCGGCACCGCCCGTGTGCGCGAAGGCATGGCCCGCCTCGGCATCCCCGCCGACACCGCCGCGAGCGTGCCGATGAACGTGATCCACCAGATCGCGAAGGAAATCGGCTCCAACCACGACATCGCACTCGCGCTCTGGGACACCGGCTATCCTGACGCCCGGCTGCCCGCGCCCTTCGTCGCCGAAGCCGACCGGCTCACACCCGCGGAAATGGACCGCTGGCGCCGCGACCGACGAGCGCAACTTCATGAAGAAGGCCGTGAACTGGGCGCTGCGCGCAACCGGCCGGCGCAGCCCCGCGCTCCACGCCGCCGCCTGCGCCCTCTCGCGCCGGCTCGCCGCTTCCCACAACGCCACGTCCCGTTGGATCGGCAAGGACGCGCTCAGACACCTCAGCAAGCGCTCGGCGATCAAGAAGCCCGCAACGCAACGCAACGTGTGATCGAGATGCTGCGACACCACTCCCGATCCGACCCTCAATCCATCGCCGGCCGCGAGAGCACCTCCACCGGCGAACCGACCTCGATGTCGCCCGCCTCAATGACGCGCCAGTAGATGCCGCGAAGGTTAAGGTGCCGGGTCGGTTTCATGTTCACGAACCTCAGCGCGTCCGCGCCGAAGCGCGCGTTGAACTTGTGGCAGCCGTCGTGCGGCATCGGGGTCACTTCGACCACCGCCCCGCCCACGCGCAACCGCGACCCGACCGGCAGGTTCGCCACGGAGAGATCGAGGTCCACGAAGAGATTGTCACCAAACAGCGCGAGCGACTGGCCGTTGGCGACCAGTTCGGCGACGCCCGTCTGCATCACGGCCAGCTGCGCGGCGGGATCGGGCGTTGATCGTCCCGCCCAAGCGTCGCCAGGCAGCCCCGCCTCCGGCGAAACGTGCGCGCTGGCGAGGACTTCGCGCGCGTCCTTCGTCGGTCGGCGCACAATGCCCGTGAGCCGCCCGGCTTCCTTCGGCGCCGCCGGCAGCGCGCGCAAGCCGGCTTCCAGCGCGGCCGTGTCCAGATGGCGCGCGGGTTCGCCGAGCGCGGATTCGATGCGGGTAGTGACTTCGTTCATGGCAAACGCGCCGACAGTAAGCCGCCCGCCGGCATCTCGCAAATCCAGTGTGGTGCCGCGCCCTCGCCCGCCCGATTCACGTCGCACACGCGCACGGCGGCGTCCACGATGGCGCAGGTGATGCGGGCTTCCTCGGCGGTCGGATAAAGGAGCGCCACGGCGTCGCGAGTTTCGCCGGCTACGCCTCATACAGCAATATCAAGAACTGACCCCTTTACAACCTTGGTGTTCTTCGTGGGAACAGGTTGATGGCGCCGCGCTCGCGTTCTTTGAGGTGCAGCGCAAGGTCGAGGATGATTTTGCCGGCAATGAGCACGAGCAGAATCCCGGCCCCGGAACCGAGGGCGAGA
>VHCN01000087.1 GCA_016871675.1 Verrucomicrobiota bacterium | reverse complement strand
CGGCTTCACCATCGAAGAGATCTTCCACCTCACGAAGATCGACCGCTGGTTTCTGGTGCAGATCAAAGAGATTGTGGATTTTGAGGAGGAGTTAGCGACGGCGAAGAATTGATTAACTGTAAACGTCCTGGTGGTGCGTGCGCTCCAAGCTAAAGATCACGTCGAAGGAATGTTTCTTGAGTTCCGATGCAACTGCGTCAGCGAACCGGTTTGCGCGCATGGATCGGTCTGCGCTAGCCGAAACTGCATGCAACCCCACGCCCTCAAGCAACCCGCTCCACGACTCCGCGAACAGATGCGGTTCGTGTCCGCCTGCGACCAGTGCCTGTAGCAGCCGTTGCAAATAAAGCTCTGCGCCACCCGTGGCGGAGAACTGCCGGCGAATGAGCGCGAGTTTCATCGGTGAGCAGTGCGGGAACTTACCGCGCGGAACCACCGCACAGAGATAACCGTTGGCAAGGTTGCGGCATAGCTTTAAACTTCTTAGGAAAGTCTCAGTAGAAATTAAAAACGGCAAGACAACCTGAGCCGAGTTTAGTGTTCCAACCATTGCCCGTGCAAAAATACTTTTCTCCGTTCCGCGCACTGGCGCGAATGCAGAACAGTGTCTCCAAACGCGCGCTGTGGCGCACGCACCTCGCCGAGGCGCAGACCGAGCTGCAGCGGCTAAAGCGCGAGCTACCCACCGTCGAGATGATAATGGCCATACCGTTTCTCTTCCAAGGAAAGGGCTTTTACCGCTCATTGGAACTGAAGCAGAACATGACTGAGCTGCTCGGCCTTGTGAACGCGCTGCGACGCCAGCCGCTGCGACGCGTTTGTGAAATCGGCACCTTCAAAGGCGGCACGCTTTTCATCTGGTGCCAACTGGCCGCGCCGGACGCGCAAATCATCAGCGTGGATTTGCCGGGCGGGCAGTTCGGCGGCGGCTACAGCGAGAAGAGCCTGCCGTTTTTCCAGTCCTTCCGCCAGCCGGGCCAACGGCTCGACTGCATCCGCGGCAGCTCACACGACGCGAAAATTCGCGACGAGTTCCGCCGTGCGCTCGGGGGCGCGGAATTGGACTTCCTGTTCATTGACGGCGACCACTCGTATGCGGGCGTGAAGCAGGACTTTGAATTCTACTCGCAGTTCGTCCGGCGCGGCGGGCTGATCGGGTTCCATGATATTTACCATCGCGAGCGGCAGCCAGACATCGAGGTGCACAAGTTCTGGTCCGAGCTGAAGCCTGGGTTCCTCCACGAGGAATTTATCGAGGCCGGCACCGAGCGCCGTAAAATCGGCATCGGCCTGCTGCACAAGGATTGATGCATGGACGCCTTGCTCCGCAAGACGCGATTCTACGCCACGCTGTATACGACGCGGCTGGGCTGGGGAAGTAGGCGGTTCTCGGAAATATCCAAAGAGGCCATCCGGCACAATGATGCCGGGGCCGTCCCGCCGCCGGAGCGCGGCCTTCCGGCCGCTTCAAGGTCCACCTTGCCATCCGCACTGCCAAGGCTTGAAGGCCGCGCTCCGGGACCGCTCCGCATCCACTTCTGGGCCCCGCAGCGAACGCCGGGCGCCAACGTCATCCTCTACGACATGATGCCTGCGCTACGCGAAGAAGTGCGCGTCGCTGGACTCGACTGGCGCATCGAAGTCGGCGCCGAACTACCGCGTGAAGCGGTGGATTGGCTCGTGTGTTTCAAGGCCGTGCCTAGTGCAGCGCAAATCGTCGGCCAACCGTGCAAGGTTTTCCTCATCTGCGATCAGCCGGAATATTTCTGGAGCCAGCTTCACGAATTCGATGCCGTCGTCGCCACGGCTTCGCGCACACTGGCGGCGCTGCTGGTGCGTGGGCATGAGCGCGTCGCCTTCATCGGCGAATCCGAGCCGCCGGAATATCTGCAGTTTGGCGCGAAGAACCTTGCCATGCCACCCGCGCTGCGCGGCGACGTTCTGCTGTGGCATGGGGGGGCTTACAGCCTTGGCCCGTTGCACAATCTGCGCCCGGTGCTGGAACGGCTGGCGGAGACCCGCGCCATCCGATTGCACGTCATCAGCGGTCAGGGCCAGCCGGTGGAAGAGCGTTGGGGAAAACTCATCGTGAGCTATTTTCCGTGGTCGAAGGCGCAGTTGTTTGCGAGCGCGGCGCAGGCGCGGCTGGGTTTTGTGCCCGCCCGGGCGAGTTTGCGGAACAGCTGGCTCAAGCCGGGTTCGCGTGTGCGCTGCCTCTATTCGCTCGGCGTGCCTGCCATCGGCGATGCACGGGTGCCGGACGCGGCGGAGTTTCTGGGCGAGTTCGGCGGGGCGGTCGCGAACAGCGCCCATTCGTGGGCGCGTTTGTTGGCGGAACTGTGGGATTCACCGGAAAAACTCCAGACACTCGCCACCGCCGGGCACGCCGCCGTGACGCGCGGGCACTCGTCGCAACAGACCGCGCGGCAATGGGTGCGTTACTTTTCCCTGGCCAGCCCGTATACTGCCGCTGTATGAGTCTTGCTGGAGAACTTCGCAAACTGGCGAACCGCCTCGACGTGCCCGGCTTTGCCGAGGCGCGGCGGCAGCGCGTGCCGCTGGAGCTCTATCGTTTTTTTGATCGCGTAAAAAAACTGTCGGACATCCGCACCGTGCTGGATGTCGGGGCCAACACCGGCGAGTTCGCCCGCTGGGTGGCGCGGTGTTTTCCCACGGCGACGATTCACGCCTTTGAACCGTTGACGGTCTGCCAGTCGTCGTTGCAACAGATTGCCACAGCGCATTCACAAGTTCAGGTGCATCCGCTCGCGCTCGGCGATTCGACGGGAACGGTGGAGATGTTTCAGAACGACTACGCGCCGTCCAGCAGCCTGCTACCGATGGAGGAACGCCACAAGGAGCTCTGGCCGAAAACGGTGAACGCCCGAAAAATTTCCGTCCCGCTCGACACGCTGGACAACATGGCGGTGCGCCTCGCCCTTCACGGCCCGGCATTCCTCAAGCTCGACGTGCAGGGCTTTGAACTGCACGTGCTGCGCGGCGCGACTAACACTTTGCGGGCGACGGACGTGGTGATGAGCGAGGTGTTGTTCGAAAACCTTTACGCGGGCCAGGCGGATTTCCGCACGCTGGCGAATTTCCTAGCCGGGCACGGCTTCCGCTTTCTGGAATTCGCCGACGAGCGCCGCCTGCCGCCGCTGGGCAGGCTGGTGTATGCCGACGCGGTGTTTGTGAAAGAGGGGTTGAAGTTCTCGTGAGACCGCCGCTGGTTTCGGGCCGGCGGAAGGCCAAGCTCAGCCGGCAGGCGGCGGTGGCGGGGGTTTCAGCAGTCCTTTGGCCACGAGGTCGTTCAAGTCCTTGGGCAGATTGAAATACCGTTCCTCATAGCGGTCCACCGCCCAGAGAATGGAGGCGGTCGGCGAGGCCCAGTTCGGCGGCGGGGCGTTCCACGGTTTGCAGCGCGACGCCGGAAACGACGCGCCTGCGGCGGATGCTACCCCACGAACTTTTTCGCGCACACGGTCGCGTTGTGGCCGCCGAAGCCGAAGGAGTTGTTCAAGATCGCGTTGACCTGCATCTCGCGCGGCGTGTTCGGCACGTAGTCGAGGTCGCACTGCGGGTCGGGATGCTCGTAGTTGATGGTTGGCGGGACGATCCCGGTCTCGATGGCTTTCGCGCAGAGGATCATTTCGACGACGCCCGCCGCGCCGAGCATGTGGCCGGTCGCGCCCTTGGTGGAACTCACCGCGAGCTTGCGCGCGTGGTCGCCAAAAACGGACTTCACCGCCTGTGTCTCGCAGACGTCTCCCTGCGGCGTGGAGGTGCCGTGGGCGTTGATGTAGGAAATGTCGGCCGGGTTCAACCCGGCGCTTCGGAGGGCCATCTTCATGCAGCGCGCGGCGCCTTCGCCCTCGGGCGCGGGCGCGGTGATGTGGTTGGCGTCGGCGGTGTTTCCGTAGCCGACGATTTCGCAGTAGATTCTCGCGCCGCGTTTCTTCGCGTGTTCCAACTCCTCGAGCAGAACCACACCGCCACCTTCGCCCATCACGAAGCCGTCGCGCTGGGCGTCGAACGGGCGGGAGGCGCGCTTGGGTTCGGCGTTGCGCGTGCTGAGCGCGCGCATCGCCGCAAAGCCGCTCATGCCCAGCGGCACGATGGCCGCCTCGGCGCCGCCGGCGAAGATCGCCTGGGCGTCGCCCATCTTGATCGTGCGCCACGCTTCGCCGATGGCGTGCGTGCTCGTGGCGCATGCGGAGCACGTCGCCACGTTCGGGCCGCGGAGCTTCTGATACATCGAGAACATCCCCGACGCCATGTTCAGGATGAGCATGGGGATCATGAACGGCGAGACGCGGCCGGGGCCCTTGTTCAGCAGAATCTTGTGCTGCTCCTCGGTGGTGGAGAGTCCGCCGATCCCGGAGCCGATGAAGCAGCCGATTTCGTCGCGGTTGCACTGGTCGAGGTTGATGCCGGAGTCCTTGAGCGCCTGCCAGCCGGCGTAGATGCCGAACTGAGTGAAGCGGTCGGTGCGGCGGACTTCCTTCGGCGTCGGGAATGCGGGCGCGGGGTCGAAGTCGCGCACCTCGGCCGCGATCTGGCAGTCGTAGGCTGAAATGTCGAAGAGCGTGATGCGGTCAATGCCGCATTGCCCGGCGAGGATGTTCTTCCAGAACGTCCCGACGTCGTGACCCAGCGAAGAGACCACGCCCATGCCCGTGACCACGACCCTGCGTTCGGAGGAGTTCGCCATAAAGAAAGCGGGGCAGCTCGTGCTGGCCACAGCCGGGCTGCCCCGTGAAAGTGCGCGCGGCCTACTTGGCCTGCTTGTCCTCGATGTATTTGATGACGTCGCCCACGCTTTGGAGCTTCTCGGCGTCCTCGTCCGGCACCTCGATGCCAAACTCCTCCTCGAGCGCCATGACCAACTCGACCGTGTCGAGCGAGTCGGCGCCGAGGTCCTCAATGAATTTCGCGTCGGATGTAACCTGGTCCTCCTTCACGCTGAGGTTCTCGACGATGATCGCTTTGACGCGCTGCTCGATGGTTTTTTCTGCGGCCATAATTTTGGGTGGTTGTCTATGCGTTGCTCTTGGAAGCGTCAAGCCCCGAAAAACACCTTTTTTGAAACGCCGTCAACTGCCAAGTCGGCGGCGAAAATTGTCTCTGCAATCTCGGGGCAAGCCGCTCACATCACCATCCCGCCATCCACGGTGAGCACCTGTCCGGTGATGTAACGCGCGGCCGGCGACGCGAGGAACAACGCGGCGTTTGCGATGTCCTCCGGCTGCCCGAGCGCGCCGAGCGGAATCTGCCGGAGCAGTTCCGACTTCATGTCGTCCTTGATGACCGCGGTCATGTCGGTCTCGATAAAGCCGGGCGCGAGCGCGTTGACGGTGATGCCGCGCGAGGCGAGTTCCTTCGCGGCGGACTTGGTGAAGCCGATGAGCGCCGCCTTGCTTGCGGCGTAATTGCACTGGCCCGCGTTGCCGATGAGCCCGATGACCGACGCGACGTTGAGGATGCGGCCTGACCGCTGCTTGAGGAATGCGCGCGTGAAAGCCTTCGTGAACAGGAACGCGCCCTTCAGATTCGTGTCGAGCACGGTGTCCCAATCCGCGTCGCTCATGCGCATGAGCAGCCCGTCGCGCGTGACGCCAGCGTTGTTCACGAGAATGTCCACACGGCCGCAGTCCTTGAGAATCGCCTCGGCCGCGGCTGCGACGGCGGCGGAATCCGAGACATCCACCGCATGCGCCCAGGCGCGCCGGTTGAGCGCGCGGACTTCCGCGGCGACCTTCGCGGAGTTCTCCGGTGTGCGCGAGACGCAGACGACATCGGCACCCTGCGAGGCGAACTTGAGCGCGATGGCGCGCCCGATGCCGCGTCCGGCGCCGGTGACGACTGCGATTTGGGATGCCAACTGGGCCATGGCGGGGTGGAGTTGAGCGCGGATGGCAGCGGGTTGTCAACTCATCGCGGCTCCGCCCGGGTCGAGGCGTGCCACTTCGGGGCGTGCGGACACTCACGCCAAGATCGCCTTGGCCGTGGCGTCGAGGCTTGCGGCGTTCTCGACGTTCAAGACTTGCGCCGACTTGTCGATGCGCTTCATGAATCCGGCGAGCGTCGTGCCGGGACCCAGTTCGATGAAGCGCGTGAATCCCTGCGCCAGCAGGAAGCGCATGGACTCCTCCCAACGGACGCTCGCGGTGACTTGCTCGACAAGGAGGCGCTGGATTTCGCCCGTCGTCGAGTGCGGTCGCGCGGTGACATTGGAGATGACGGGGACGCGCGGAGTGGCGAGTGAGATGTCGCCGAGCGCGGCGGCGAGCTTCGGCTGTGCGACTGCCATGAGTCGCGAATGGTAGGCGCCGGCGACGGGCAAGGGCAGCGCACGACGGGCACCGCGGGCCTTCGCGAGTTCACACGCCTTCGCGATGCCGGCAACGTCCCCGGAGATCACGAGTTGTCCGGGACAGTTCAGGTTCGCAAGCTCCACGCCGGCCCCGGCGCACACCTCGCGGGTGGGCGCTTCGTCGAGCCCGATGATGGCCGCCATGCCTCCGCGCGTGGCTTCGCACGCCTGTTGCATGAACTGTCCGCGCTGTCGAACGACGCGGAGACCCTCCTCGAACCGCATCACTCCGGCCGCTGCAAGCGCCGTGAATTCGCCGAGCGAAAGTCCCGCCGTGGCGCCAAACTCAAGTCCGGGAACCCGCTCGCGCAGCAACTCAAACGCGACCCAACTGGTGAGAAAAATCCCGGGTTGCGCGTGCCCGGTCTTGGTGAGTTCGGCGTCAGGTCCGTCGAAGCAGACTGCGGCGAGATCGTAGCCGAGGGCGGCGTTGGCCTGGTCGAACAGCGTGCGCGCGGCCGGGAATTGCGCGGCGAATTCGCGCCCCATTCCGACGGCTTGCGCTCCCTGGCCGGCGAAAAGCAGCGCGGTCTTGATCATGGATGGGATCGGGCGGGATGAAACTCCGACGATGGAGTCGGCGATCAACCGGCAGGCTCGAAGCCCGCGCTCAAGCCGTGGCCGGCGCGGCTTCGGTCGCTGCGCCCGCCGCGGGCTCGGACTTCGCGGGAGCCGCAGTCGCAGGAACCGGGCCGCCTTCCTTCACCGCGACCGCGCCCTTGCCGACGCGCTTGCGAAGGTAGGTGAGCTTGGCGCGGCGGACTTTGCCCTTGCGCTCGATCTCGATCTTGTCGATGCGCGGCGAGTGGAGCGGGAAGACGCGCTCGACGCCTTCGCCGTAGCTGATGCGGCGGACGATGAAGGTGCGATTGATGCCGTGGCCGCGGATGCCGAGGACGATGCCGGCGAAAATCTGGACGCGCTCCTTATCACCTTCGACGACCTTGGTGTGGACGCGGACGGTGTCGCCCGGGCCGAAATCGGGGTGGTCCTTGCGGATGTAAGGGGCTTCGATGCGGTCTTGGAGTGCGTTGTTCATGATGTGATTGGAGTCGGGGTCGGTCGCCGGCGCGGCCACGGAGCGGGATCGCCTCGGCGTGTCGGTTCAACTCGGTTGTTCGCGGTTCATGCTGTTCTGTTCGCTTCCACTCAAATCGGGTCTGCTGGCCTGCGTTCGCGCGCGTGACTGCTCGGCGCGCCATTTTTCGATCTCTGCGTGGTGCCCGCTCAGGAGCACTTCGGGCACGGTCATGCCCCGGAATTCCGCCGGCCGCGTGTAGTGCGGATGTTCGAGTCCGGGCTTCCCCGGGCTGAACGACTCGCTCTGCGCGCTCGCGTCGTCGCCCAGCACGCCGGGCAGGAGCCGCGTCACGGCGTCCACGATCACCATCGCGGGCAACGCCCCGTTCGTGAGGACGTAGTCGCCGATCGAAAGCTCGTCATCGGCAAGCGCGTCGTGAATGCGCTGGTCGAAGCCCTCGTAACTGCCGCATACGAGCAGCAGGTGCTTCTGCGCCGCGAGTTCCATCGCGACCGCCTGGTTGAACACCCGGCCGGTCGGACACAACAGGATGACCCGCGTGTCCGGGCCGGACAAATGTTCAACGGCTTCAAAGATCGGCTCCGGCTTGAGCAACATGCCCGGCCCGCCACCGAACGGCTTGTCGTCCACGGTCCGGTGCCGGTCGTGCGCGTAATCGCGCAGGTTGTGGACGGCCAGTTCGAGCCTGCCCTCCGTCCGCGCGCGCTTGATGATGCTTTCATCGAGCGGCCCGGCAAACATGCCGGGGAAAAGGGTGAGCACGTCGATCTTCATGCCGCACCTCGCGAGGCGCCGGGTCACGCCTTGGCCGGCCGCCCGCCAGAATCTACTGGCGCTCCTCGATGATCTCGAGGTGGCACCGCTTGCCCTGCTTCGATGCGCCCACGGCCATCAACGCCCGGATCGCCTGAATCGTCGCACCCTGTCGGCCGATGAGCTTGCCCATGTCCGTCGGGTGCACTCGCAACTCGTAAATCGTCTGACCACCGCGCTCGACCGGGGCGACTCGCACCGCATCGGGCCGGTCGACCAGTCCCTTGACCACAAACTCCAAGTAGGCCTGCATGGGCCGAATCCTCTCAGGCCGCCGCCGGAGCCGAAGGTGAAGCCGGTGAATCCGCTCGCGCGCGACGCGCCTTGCGGATGAAACTCGCCACCGTGTCGCTCGGTTGCGCGCCGACGCCCACCCAATAGTCGACGCGATCGAGCTTGAGCGTGAAGTTGTTTCCCTTCATCAAAGGCTGGTAGGTGCCGATTTGCTCGATGAACCGGCCGTCGCGGGGGCTGCGATCATCGGCAACGACCACCCGGTAGGCAGGCTGGTTCTTCGTCCCGACGCGCTTGAGTCGAATTCGCACTGGCATAATGTCATCGGCGTCATCGCCGCCGGCCACCCAGCCGCAAGGCGCACTGCCGTTCCCAAAAGGAGCGCGAGCCTAGCCATGCACCCCGGGCATGGCAAGCACCGTTTTGGCGCATGGTTCTCGTGCACATCAGGCAGGCGGAAGTCACGACCGGCGTGGTGGAACGTCGGCCACTCGTGGTCAATACCCAGCAAGTGCAGGAGATTTTCGGGTCGGGGTCGGCCACGCCCTCGTGCTCCGCAGCCGCGCGGTGATCAGTCGAGTTTCAGGGCGAACATCCAAAACTTTTCATCCGCAGCGTCCGTTGAATTCGAGTTGCTCAAACGAATATCCGGTGACTTGGACTCCACGCGGCGGAACCAAACTCTGTGTTCCCCGTTGTCCCGCTGCCGCTCGGCAAAGACGTAGGCGACGTCGGCGGGCACGGTGAAGTCTCCCTTGCTGCCGGTGCGCACGCTGGTGGTCGCCTGTTTGCCCAGCATCGCATAAAACTTGTTGCGGTGCTGCCGCCGGAGCCCGTTGGCGATTGCTTCGGTGGCATTCTCGATGATTTGTTCGCGCTCTTCACGCAGCTTGGCCACCGCGCGTTCCACCCGCTCGCGCCCCTCCTTCACCGCCTTCTCCACCAGGGCGGCACCCTCGGTGCCCCCGGTTTTGAAAAGGGTGATCCGCTCTCGAATCTCATTCATTTTCGCTGTTTGCTGCTCATGGGTTGAGACGAGCGCAGCTCCCTGCTTCCGGTCGATGCCGTGGCGATTCTGCCAAGGGATCAACCCTTCGTCTTTCGCTCTGAATTCGGCCACACTCGCTCGGGTATGCTCCCCGGCGGCGGCGACGAGCGTCTCCCACTGCCGATGAGCGTCCCGGACCACCGCCTCGGTCAGCGTGCCTTCAAGCTCCTGGGGGATATTCTCAAAAAAATACCAATCAGAGTAGTCACCTACGGAGTGGACTTTTTTCACCAAGAATTGCTTGCGCGAGGGGCGAGTTTTTTCAAACCGGCTGCTTGTGGCGAACAGCTCCTCCCCCGACTTGACCTTGAGGGTGGGCACTTTCAATTGGGCTTCGAGGATGTGCTTATTGATTTGTTCCACAGTCTCAGTGGTCAGTTTCTGTTGGGCGGCGAGGGCTTCTTCCCGCTTGCCCTTCAGCGTTTTCAAACGCTCGTCGAAAGGAGCGGTGATCTGCTGGTATTCCTTGAGGGCGGTGGCGGTCTTGGCCTGCGCTGCCACGAGGGCGGCGATCTCTGATTCCAGCCTGCTGGCCAGGTTGGCCACGAGGTTCGTCGCCGTTTGCCTGAGGCTGTTCGTCTTCGCGAACTCCTTGGCGATGCTCTCGTCGACCCCGTTGAGCTTGGTCTGCAGCTCAGGATCCTTGGCGACGTTTTCCTTGAGCATCGCCTGGTAAGCGCTGTTCCAATCCTGCTGCCACTGGGCGAAGTGCTCTTTGAGGTCGGGCTTGAAGCACATGATCTCCATGTCCGCCATGTAGGCGACAGCGTCCGACTTGAGCACAAGGAATGCCTCCCCCTTGCGATGTGTCGTGCCCACGGCCGCCTTGATTTCCTTGAGCAGGCGGACGGATTCCTGAGCCGCCTTGTCCTCCGGCTTCTGGCATCCCCCGAGCGGGAGGGCAATGCAGATGGGAAACGCGAGCAGGTAAAAACGGCCGGATTTCATGCCGGACCGTATCACGACACTCGGGCAAGACAAGAGGCAACTGGCGTGGCAGGATGCCCGACGTTCAGGCCAATACTTCCCGCGCCACGTTGCCGTGCACATCGGTCAGGCGGTAGTCGCGGCCGGCGTGGCGGAAGGTCAGCTTCTCGTGGTCCACGCCCAGCAGATGCAACAGCGTCGCGTGCAGGTCGTGGATGTGCATGCGATTCTCCACCGCCTTGAAGCCAAAGTTGTCCGTCTC
>VHCN01000086.1 GCA_016871675.1 Verrucomicrobiota bacterium | reverse complement strand
CTGCGGCGCGGCGGCATACTTCGACGCGATGCGCTCGACGCGAATCGCATCGCGCCGCTCGGTGGCGCGCGGTTGCTGGGCGAGGGCGGTGCCGGAGAGCGCCAGGCAAAGTAACGCCGGGACGAGCGTGCCGCCCGCGCGCATGGTGCGGTCGGCGCCGCGGAAGTTGCCCGGCTGTTGCGGTTGCTTCCGGTCCTGCGCCTGCAGGCTGGCGGGGGCGAGCGCGGCGCAAAGGGCGCCGGCGGGCGTAAGTGAGGTGAGTGTCTTCATGGCGGGCGTGATTGGTTCACTTTGCCGGTCTGCGTCGAAGGTAACAAGGACTGACGCATGAACAACGGCGCGAGGACGAGCCGGCGCGTTCACGTGACGAATGACGCCCCGGGCGGGGCGAAACGCAGTCATCGCGGGTAGCATTTCGCCGCATCGGTGAAGCCGGGGATCTCTGCTGCGGTCCGGCGCGGGAACACTTCGACCTTGAGCCGGCGCTTCAATCGCACCGTGGAAACGAAACGCACATCGGTCAGCGACAAGGAGGACTAGGCGCGTTCAAATGCCGGCGGTCTTGACCGGACCGGCGGGGGCGGGGCCTTTCAGCTTTTGATACTCGGCCTGGAGTTTCTTGAACTTGGTTTCCTCGGCGGGCAACAGCTTGGCGAGTTTGTCGGCGGTGGATTTCGACGTGGAGGCCTTCTCATTCGCCAGTTTGATCTGGTCGTTGAGCCGCTTCACTTTCGCGGCGAGCGCGTCCTTCTCTTCCTTCGTCTTGGTTTTTTCCTTCTTCGCGGCCGTGAGTTCGTCGGAGAGTTTCTTGGCGGAAGCCTTCGCGGCGTCGGCTTCGGCGAGGAGGCGCTCGCGCTCGTCCTTCTTCGACGTGAAGCTCTCGCGGGCCTTGTAAACTTGGACGAAGAACTGCCCGAGCTTGAGCCGCTCGACGCCCGCTTTCGCGGCGGCGGCATCCCTCGGCGCCTTTTCTGCGGTGGCCTTCGCCTCGGTGACTTTCTTCACCGCATCCTCGACGGCTTTCCCAGCGGCCTTGGACTCCTGGAGCTTTTTCGCCTCGGCCTCGGCGGCGGCCAAGAGCCCGGGAGCCTTTGCGGCGGCCTGATCGAGTTCGTCGGCGCGCTTCTGCGCAAGCGCGAGCTGGTCGGCGATGGTCGGCGGGTTGAGGTCGAGGAGACCGATTCGCTGACCATTGGTCGCGTCGCAAACGGACGCGCGGCCGGTCCAGTCCACGAGGACGAACCGCCCGCCGTCGTGAGTGAGCGCGACGCGCACGGGCAAGTCGTTGGTGCTGGTGACGGCGGTGGTGCGGTTGCCGCCGGCATCCCACACGGCCGCCTGGTTGTCTCGCCCACAAGTGACGAGCTTGCCTGAACGTGAAAGTTTTGCGCCGAGGACGCCGCCGGTGTGCGTTGTGGAGTTCCGCGCTTGCTGGCCTTCGAGCATGGTCCACGTGCGGACGGAGCCGTCCTCGCTCGCGCTCATGAGGACTTCGCCGTTGCGCCACATGAGCGAGGTGATCTGGCCGCGATGGCCGGCGAGCACGTGGACTTCCTCGCCCGTCTCGGCTTCCCACACCACGACGCCACCGCCGCGGTCTCCCGTGGCGAGATACGTGTTGTCGGGGCTGAACTCGGCGGCCGTGACCCAGTCGGTGTGCTTCTTCATCTTGAAGAGCTGCTCGCCGGTCTTGGTGGAGAAAATCTTCACGAGCTTGCTCGGCCCGCCGAGGGCGATCCACTGCTGGTTGGGCGAGAGGTCCGCAGCAAGCGCGACGTCGGGTTCCTCGCCGACTTTCAGGATTTGGTCACCGGTGGTGACATCCCAGACGACGGCGAAGCCGGACTTGCTCCCCCGGCCGCCGCCGGCGACGAGGAGCTTGCCGTTGCGGCTGAACTTGAGGTCGGCGGCGTGGCCTTCGGGGAAGGGGAAGACGCCGGCGAGTTCGAGCGAGTCTGTGTTGTAGAGCAGAATCTGGCGCTGCCCGCCGACGGCGATGAGCGGCGACCACGGACTGGCGGCCAGCGCTGTCGCGACGCTCGCGCGCTCGGTGCGGACAAGCGGTTCGAGCAGCACGTCGCCGGGCATCGGCGGCGGGCCGTCGAGCTTGTCGGAGGAACCCACGGCGGCGGTGAGGTCCACCTTGGGCCGGTTCATCGCGATGACCTTGGAGCCCGAGTTTTCAAGCAGGCCACCCGCGACCCACGCCTTGATGAGCGCGATTTCCTTGTCGGGCAGCTTGGACTTCGGCGGCATCTCCGGTTCTTCGGCGTGCAGGATGACCTTGACGAGCTTGGAGCCGTCGGCATCGCCGCTCTTGAGGACCACGCCGGAACTGCCGCCCTTCATCGCCGCGCTGAAGCTCGAGAGGTCAAGGTCGGCCTTGGCCTTCTCGGGGTTGTGGCACTTGAGGCAGTTGTTGCGGAAGACGGGGAGGACGTGGTCCTCGTAGGTGACCTTGGCGGGTTGCTGCGCGACGGCCGAAACCGCGAGCGCGGCGGCGATGGAGCCGAGGGCGGAGGCAAGAATGAGCGGACGTGATTTCATCAAATGCGCGGTCGGTTGCTGGTGAAGCCACGCCCCGACGCTGCGTCGGGGGCGCGGCGTGGAACGGCTCAGTGATTGAAGATGAACTCCTTCGAGTTCAGCACGGACCAGAAAATGTCGTTGAGGATGTCGGATGTTTCCTGGTCGTTCTTGGCGTCCTTCACAAAGGCGACGAGCTTGGTCTTTTCCTCGCTGGTCGGCGGGCGCGAGAAGCACCGGAAATACATCTCGTCGATGACGTCGGCCGGTGCACGGCCATCGCGCAGCAGCGAGCGCACGAACCCGCCGCTGGCGACCTTGGTGTTCACGGTGTCACCGTTGAGAAGGTGGAGCGCCTGCGAGAGGTTCGGCTCCATCTTGACCTCACACGAGCAGACGGTGCCGCGGTCGGCGCGGCCGAAGGTGGTGAGGAAGAACGTGGTGGTGCGGCCGTCCACGATTTCGACCGCGCGCGCGCCGAGCGGCAACCCCCGGAACTTGTCCTTGGCGACGGTGACTTGATTGATGCAATCGAGCAGGACCTCGGCGCGCAGCCGGCGGATGGAGCCCTTGGCGAAGTTGCGCGTGTCGCTCGCGTTGGTCTCATTGGACTTGGGCGAGAGCTGGTAGGCGCGCGAGGTGCAGATGTCGCGGACGAGCTTGCGGAAGTTGTAGTTGGACTTCGTGAACTCGGTGGCGAGCGCGTCGAGCAACTCCGGGTTGGACGGCGGGTTGCTGATGCGCACGTCGTCCACGGGCTCCACGATGCCCTGTCCGAAGAAGTGCGCCCAGACGATGTTGGCGAGGTTGCGCGCGAAGAAGGGATTCTCGGGCGAGGCGAGCCACTTGCCGACGATTTCGCGCCGGTCGGCGCCGCGGGCGATCTCCGGCTGCGCGCCGCCGAGGAACTTGGGCGGCATGTCCTTGTTGCCGACGGGGTGGCGGACGCCGCCGCTGCCGGAGTTGAAGACGATCGTCTCGCGCTGGTCCTCGCCGGTCTTGCGGCCGACCTGCGAGAAGAACGCGGCGAAGCTGTAGTAGTCGTCCATCTTCCACTTGTCGAACGGGTGGTTGTGGCACTGGGCGCACTGGATGCGCATGCCCATGAACACCTGCGCGACGTTCTCGGTCATCTTGAGCACGTCGGTCTCGACCTTGTAGAAGTTCGCCGCGGGATTCGAGAAGGTGCCGCCCTTGGACGTGAGGAGGTCCTGCACGAGCTCGCTCATCGGCACGTTCTTGGCGAACTGCTCCTGCAGCCACGTGTAGTAGTGCAGCGCCGACTTGTATTGGAAGCGGTTGTTGTCCGTGCGCACCTGGAGCAGCTCGGCGAACTTCATCACCCAGATGTCGTTGAACTCGTCGCGCGCCAGGAGCGTGTCCACGAGCTTCTCGCGCTTCTTTGCGTCGCTGTCGGCGACGAACTTGCGCGTGTCCTCAGCCGACGGCAGCAGGCCGGTGATGTCGAGATACACGCGGCGGATGAAGGTCGCGTCGTCGCACAGTTCGCTCGGGGTGATGCGAATCTTGCGCAGCTTGTTGTGGACGTGGCGGTCGATGTAGTTGTTCTCGGCGACGGCCGGAAACTCGGCCTTCGCGTCCTTCGGGATGACGAGAATTTGCGAGCCGACGGTGAAGCCGGCGTAGCGCGCCATGACGAACGCCTCGCCCCGGCTGCCCGCCGTGATGCGACCGGAGCCGTCCACCTTGGCGGCGACGTCGTTGCTTGTGAGGTAGTCGGAGGTCGCGGTGACGTCGCGCGAGGTGCCATCGGAATACACGGCGCGGACGTTGAGCCGCTGCGTGTTGCCCGCGCCCTCGATCACGGCCTGCTTCGGGTTGATGTCCACGTCCACGACGGTCGCGACGGTCGCGGCGTCCTTCGGCGCGCCGGCTTTGAGCCAGCGAATGAGCGTGTGATAGAGCTCGCTGTCGGCCTTGAAGCGTTCGCCGCCGGTGTGCGGCACCCGCCCGAGCGCCTTCTCGACGAGCAGGCTGTCATCGGGCAGCGCGAGGTTGATGCGGCGGCCGGGAAACTCGCGGGTGATGCGATGATAATCTCCCGCAGGGTCGTAGCCGAAGAGCGACAGGAAGAACCCGTCCTTGCCGCGCGCCGCGCCGTGGCAGCCGCCGACGTTGCAGCCGGCCTTCGTGAACACGGGCATGACGTCGAGCGTGAAGCTGATGGGACGTTCCTCGGCGGCCTTCTCGACCTTCACGGGCACGGTGAGCGACTTGCCGCCGAACTTGATCACGAGCTCCGTCTTGCCGTCGGCGAGCGGAGTCATGACCCCTTTGTCGAACTTCACGAGCGTCTTGTCGCCGAAGGTGTATGTGGCTTTCTCGGTGACATCCTGCGTTGTGGTGTCGGAGAACGTCGCCTGCACGGCAAGCGCCTGGCGCGCCTGCTTGGTGGAGAGGGTGACCTCGGCGGGCCAGACTTTCACGTCGAGCAAGTCGGGCGCCTTCGCGGCGAGCGCGGCAAGCGGGGCGCAGAGGAACAGAATGGCGGGAAGCATCTTCATGGTCGTGGTCAGTTGTTGTTGGACTTCTTCTTCGGCCGGCCCGGGGGGGTGCTGGCCGCGGGCGGCGGGGCCGCGGCGACGAGCGTGCGCAGCGCGTCAATGCGAAGCTGGCCGTTGGCGGCGATGGTCTGGACGACCTGCTCGGCGCCCTGCTTGATGACCGCGGTGGCCATGAGCGTGCGGGCGACGCCTTTCTGCGCGTTGGTCGCGGTGTTCACGTTGAACACGATCTCCTTGGAGTCTTTTGTGATCATCACCGGACTCGCGGTCGCGCCGGTGGGCAGGCCGTTGACGGTGACTTCGGCGGAGCCTTCGAAGGGGCGCTTCTGGTCGAGCCTGCACGTGACCTTGACGGAACCACCGACGGTGACGTTGGTGATGTCGAACCGGCCGGTCACATACGGCTCGGCGATTTCGAGATCGGCCAGTTGCGTGGAAACGTAGGCGGTGCCGCCGTCCACGGTGGACTGGCCGAGCACGGCAATCTTCCAATTGCGAAGCGTCGCTCCGCCGCCGGCGTTAAGTGTGTAGTTCGCGGTGGTCTGGCCCTTGGCGATGGTGACGTCGGGCTGCGAGCCGGTGCCGGGCGGGTTATAGAGCATGCGGAGCGTGATGGGCTCGTCCCAGCCGGCTTTGCGCTCGGCGATGACCTGGATCTCCTTGCTGCCGGATTGCGGGAGTGCCTGCTTCGGTTGCTCGATCCGGAGTTTGAACGGCAATTCGTCCACGACGGAGACGGCGACCTTGTCCGCGTGGGTCGCGTAATAGACGCCGTCATTGCCGTTCTGCACGAGGTCGAAGTTCTGCCAGAACCCGCCCTTCACTTCCTTGAAGTCCTTCGCGTCCTTTGGCGGGATGATGCGGCCGTTGATGTTCGCGAGCCTGCCTGCGATGGGCGCGTTGGCGTCCGCCTCGAAGACGATGGGCACGATGGTCTGGCCGGCGGGCATCGTGTCGGCGAAGAACTTGAGGCCCGCCGGGAAATTGTCGGGCGCGAACTCGAGGTCGCCGCCGACATTCACGCGGCGGACGTTGATGAGCGAGGCGAAGCGGTTGCCGCGCGCGACGACGATGGATTTGCGCGTCTGCGTGTCGTAGCGGGCGGTGTCGGCGATGAAAAGCTGAACGGCGGAAGTCACGGGCGTGACTTCGACGCGATAAGTGTAATCTGGGCCGCCGTTGCCGAGGTGGTCGGTGACCTTGATGAGGAAGTAGTCGTCGCGCGGGACGTTGAAGCGCGTGTAGCTGTCGGAGCCGCCGGAGTCGTCGTTGCTCGCGAGCGCGTTGCCGTTGGTGTCGGTGATGGACAGGGTCGAGTCGAGGGGCGAGCGGATGCGGCGCGCATAGACGTTCACGTCGTAGGTCTGCCCGCGCTTCGCCTTGAAGCGGAACCAGTCCACGTCCCCTGTCTTCTCGATGATGCCGTTGAAGGCGAGCGGGAGTTCGAGTTCGGTCGATGTCGCGGTCTTGGCGTCTTCGTTGGGCTCGGCTTCGAGGACGTTGGGGAAATCCGAGACGCGAATCGGGTTGGCGGACGGCGCGGTCAGGCCATCCTTCTCGGCGAACACGCCCTGCCGGAAGGGCGACGGCTCGGGAAGCTGCACCGTCTTCCGGATGTCGCCGGCGGCGTCGCCGATGAAACGCACGTCGAGCGATTGTCCCGCGGGACCGCCCGGCGGAAACACCGCGGTCGGGCGCGGGAAATGGCCGATGTGGACGCGATACGGATTGCCGCCGCCCCCGTAGGAACTCTCGCGGACTTCGATGAGATACTCGCCGTCCGCGGGAGCGACGATGGTCACGAACGCGTCCTGCACGAAGAGCGCGGTGTCGTCGGACTTGGCGAGTTGCCTGCCGTTGCGGTCGTGGATGGCCAGGTAGGAGTCGAACATCGTGCGGCCGAGCCGCATGCCTTCGACCTCGGCGGAGATGCGCTGGCCCTTCTTCGCATCGAGCACGTAGTAATCGACGTCCTCATTGTTCATCGAGCCTTCGACGGTGCAGTTGGCCGGGATTTTCTGCGCCTTGTCCTGCGTGGTGTTGGGCTCCATCTCCTCGACGATGGGATACGCGCTGATGAGGAAGGTGCGGAGCTCCGAGACGCCGGACTTGGTGCGGATGCGGAGCTTCTGCTCGCCGAGCGGACAGTCGGGCGCAACCTTGAACCGGACGCGGACGGAGTTGTTCGTGATCTGCTCGAACTTCACGAACTGCACGCCGGCGTTGTAGAGGAGGATCTCCTGGGTGTCCTCGAGGCGCGCTCCGCTGAGGGTGAGTTCGCCCTCGGTGCCGCGCTGGAGGCCGGTCGGTCGGGTGTTGCTGAATTGCGGCTGGACGGCTCCGGCGGTGAAGCCCGCGAGCACGAGCGAGGCGATGAGGGTCAGTTGCTTCATAATCAAAAAAGGGCGGGGCAACGCCCGTCACGAGCATCGCCCCGCATTCCGTGGTTCACTCAGGAACCAAACCTTGTTCGCGGTGACTCCCGATTCAGCATCGGGATCAGGCGAGGATGTCCTTCTCCACGTGGACGTCGCCCGTGACGATGGCCTGCGGACGGCCACCCGGCGCCTTGAGGCGCTTCTCGGGGTCGATGCCCATCAGGCTGAAGACCGTGGACGCGTAATTCGCGACGGTAAACGGCGAATGGTCGGGCTCGGCGCCGGTCGCATCGGACGCGCCGTGGACGTAACCGCGTTTCACGCCGCCGCCGGCGAAGACCACGCTAAACACCTTGGGCCAGTGGTCGCGGCCTGCGGTGCCGTTGATCTTCGGGGTGCGGCCGAACTCGGACGTGATCATGACGAGCGTCGAGTCGAGCATGCCGCGCTGGTCGAGGTCCTTCACGAGCATCGCAAACGCCTGGTCGAACGGGGGCATCTGGTTGTTGTTCGCGTTGCGGATGTTGTCGTGGTGATCCCAGCCGCCGTAGGTGAGCGAAACAAATCGCACGCCCGCCTCGACGAGGCGGCGCGCGAGGATCATGCGCTGGCCGGCGGCGTTGCGGCCGTATTGGTCGCGGAGTTCGGCCTTCTCGGCCTCGATGTCGAACGCGGCACGGGCCTTCTCCGAGGAGATCATGCTGTAGGCGCGCTGATAGAAGGAATCCATGCCGTCGAGCACGTCGGCCTTCTCGACTTTCGAGAAGTGCGCGTCGACCACTTCGCGCATTGACCGGCGCTGTTCGAAGCGCTTCGCATCAATGCCGCCGGGCAGCGTGAGGTCGCGGACGCGGAAGCCGCCGCTTTCGGGGCTCGCTCCGAGGCTGAACGCGCCGTAAGCGGATCCGAGGTAGCCCGTGCCACCGTAACCGGAGACACTGGGAATCGCGACGTAAGCCGGGAGGTTGTTTCGCGGCCCGAGTTCGTGGGAAACGATGGCGCCAATGCTCGGATACTCGAGCGCGGGCGACGGGCGGTTGCCGGTCATCATGTTGTGCGTGCCGCGCTCGTGGGCGGCCTCGCCGTGGGTCATGGAGCGGACGACCGTGATCTTGTCGGCGATCTCGGCGGAGCGCTTCATGTTCTCCGAAAAGTAAACGCCGTCGAGCTTGGTCTTCACGACGCCCATCGGCCCGCGATACTCGATCGGGGCGAGGTGCTTCGGGTCCCACGACTCCTGGTGCGCGGAGCCGCCGGGGAGATAAATGTTGATGACCGACTTGGCCTTGCCCTCCTTGGCTCCGGGGCCGTTCTCCGCCTGGAGGCGCAGGACGTCGCCGGCGGTCAGGCCGAGCGCTCCAAGGAAGCCAACCTGCATGAAATCGCGGCGGCTCGGATGCCACGGATGTTCAGGAGAATTGCACCAGCCGAAGTTCTTTGAGTTGCTCATGTTGGTTGTAAAAGTTCGGTGTAATTGACTTTGGGAGGATACGATTATTCAGGCCCGTTTCAAGAATTTGCTTCGAACCGGTTCGCCGCGCTTTTGGTATGGCGAAGGCAATCGGAAGGCGATACGTTGCGCCCACGCTGAATGAATCACACCGCCTTTAATGGCAGCGCCGGGTTTGCGATGGCTGTCATGGTTCTTGCCGTGGTTGGGGCGCTGGATTCCAAGGCGCAGACGCAGCCGGCGAACAAGCGCGCCGTGTTCCCGCGGCAGGAGTTGCAGTCGATCCCTCTGCCGGGCCGGCCCGTCGCCACGCCCTACGTGCCGAAGGGCATGGTCAACACCTCGGCAAACCCGGTGAACCCCGCCACGACGCTCGCGCCGGCGACCCAGCCGCGCGGCACACTGCCGTCCCCGCCCGTGCGCAAGACCGACCCGGCCCTCGCGCGGCCGTTCAACATGGACGCCGCCACAGCGCAAGTGCTCGGCAACGTCAAGCCATTCACCGCGCGCGCGGAGATGGACTTGGTGGTCGGTCCGCCAAATGCCCGCGACACGAACACGGTCCCGCTCATCGTCGCGTTTCTTGACGGGCGGTTCCGCACCGACATGGATCTGAACGAAGTGCGAGCCGCGGCGATTCCGGCGCCGACCTTCACGAGCCTCATCGCCGTCGGGATCAGCCAGGTGGTGAGCGTGGTCCGGCCGGATCGTGGCGTGATGCACCTGATGTATCCGGAGCTGAAAGGCTTTACGGACTTCCCGCTTACTCGCGAAGAGGCGGCGCGCAGCCTGCCGATCTCGCGCACCGACGCCGGGCGCGGCATGGCCGTCGGCCAGCCGTGCGTCATTCAGAAGATCGTCCTGGCTGGCGACGCTTCGAGCCGCCACGAGGCTACGATCTGGCTGTCGGAGACGCGCCGCGGCTTCCCGGTCCAAATCCAATGGCACGAGCCGAACGCCGAGGTCGTGTTCCGATTCATCGACATCAACGACATCACGCCCGACATCGCCGTCTTCGAGCCGCCGCTGTCCTACGCGAAGTATCCCGACCAGCCGATGCTCTTGCAGAATGCGCTCCAGCGAAAAAACTCCGAGGCCCGGACCCGACAGCGGCCGTGATTCGGCGGCGAGTTTCGTTCCCGAACCCACCCACCCGCCCATGAAAACCAACGCACGACCTTCGCGGGTTCAAGCGCTTCGCCGGCTCGTGGCCTCGGCGTGCATCGTGCTCGCGCTTCCGGCCATGGCCCAGGGCAATCTTGCCCACCGCGGCGACAAGGCCAAGCCTGTCACGCGTGAGGCCGTGATGGGCCAGGTTCCATTCCTCGCCGCCGCGTTCTCGCAGATTTTCAGCGACACGCGCGCATTCGTGGCCGCGGCGGAACTTCAACTCCCGGCGCCCGACGGCGAGACGCCCACGGCGATCCCGTTCGTGGTGACGATGCTCGACGGCAAGATGCGGTTCGACCTGCAGCTGAGCCCGTCCAACCGCGCCGGCATGCTTCCCGAGGAAATGGACAGCCTGCGCAACCTCGGCCTCGACCGCATGACCCTCCAGATGCAGCAGGGCAAGGACGTGGTGCTCTCGTTGCCGAGTCTCAAGACCTACGTCACCCTCCCCATGCCCAAGGACGCCGCGCTCAACCAGCAGGCGCAGCTCAAGACCGGCCAGCTTCAGCGCCAGCCCGCGGGCTCCGAAGTCGTGGACGGCCGCGCGTGCAACAAATTCCTCGTCACGCTCGCCGGCGACGCCGCGCGCAAGGAACAGGCGACCGTGTGGGAAGCGCGCGACCTCGCCAATCTCCCCGTGAAGCTGCGCGTGAAGACCGGCGACGGCAGCACTTACGGGCTGC
>VHCN01000085.1 GCA_016871675.1 Verrucomicrobiota bacterium | reverse complement strand
CTTGAGCGAGTTAAAGGGCGTCCGACTCTTCGGGCCAAAGGGCGAACGCGGCGGCCTCGTGAGCTTTTTGCTCGACGACGTGCACGCGCACGATGTGGTGACCATCGCGGACCGCTACGGCGTCGCGCTGCGCGGCGGGCACCATTGCACGCAGCCGTTGATGAAGAAGCTGGGCGTGCCCTCGACGGCGCGCGCGAGCTTCTACTGCTACAACACCCGCGCCGAAGTGGACCGCTTCATCGAGGTGGTGAAGGAAATCCAGAAGTTCTTCGGGGCTTGAAAGCCGGACACACGCACCGGCGGGCGGCTTACTCCTGCTTCGCCTTTGCCTTCTTCTTCGCCCCGCCACCGGCGCCGGGGAACCACGTGGGCTTGATGTTGCCCTTGTTCCACTCGGTCCATGCAGCGGCGAGTTGTTTGAACTTCTCCGGTTCCTTCTCGGCGAGGTTGGTGGTTTCGCCAATGTCTTTCGCGAGGTTGTAGAGGTGCGCGCCGGCGAGATCCTCCACCACATCGCGGCGCAGTTGGGCGCGTTCCTGGCCGGTGCCGGCGCCGTTGGCGCGGACGATTTTCCAGTCGCCCATGCGGATGGCCATTTGCTGGCCGAAGCGCCAGTAAAGCGCGTCGTGCGGCGTTCCGGTCTTGGAGCCCTTGAGGAACGGGACGAGGTCCACACCGTCAAGTTTCCACTCGGGCTTGATCTCGATGCCCGCGGCGACCGCGGCCGTGGTGTGGAAGTCGAGTTGGATCACGGGCTGATCGTAGACCTTCCCCGCGGGCAGCGTGCCTTTCCACTGCATCATGAAGGGCACGCGGATGCCGCCCTCCCACGTCTGCGCCTTGGCGCCCCGCAACGGGCCGTTGTCGGAAGAGTTCACCGCCTCGGGTCCGCCGTTGTCGGCGACGAACAGGACGAGCGTGTGTTCCTCGACGCCCTGCTGGCGCAACTTGTCGAGCACCGCGCCGACCGCGTCGTCGAGCGCGGTGAGCATCGTGGCGTAGGTCTTGCGGCCGCCGGTGTGGTTCGGGAAGCGGTCGAGGTAGCGCGGCGCCGCGTCCATCGGGCCATGCACGGCGTTGAAGGCGAGGTAAAGGAACCACGGCTCCTTCTCGTGCCGGTCAATGAACGCGGTCGCCTCGCGGCGGAAGGCGTCGGTGAGATACTGGTTTTCCTCGACGGGCTCGCGGCCACGCATGATGGGATTCGCGCCCGCGGCCTTGCCGTTGACGTAGGAATGCGCGCCGCCGAGGAAGCCGAAGAACTCCTCGAACCCGCGGCTTAACGGGTGGAATTCCTTGTCGTTGCCGAGATGCCACTTGCCGACCATGCCGGTCTTGTAGCCCGCGGCCTTCAAGCGATGAGGCAGGGTGGTTTCCGTTTGCGAGAGTCCCGGCTGCGCGCCGGTCGCGCCGCCGGGATTGAACTCGTGGCCGAAGCGCGTCTGATAGCGGCCGGTCATGAGCCCCGCACGGGTCGGGCTGCAATACGGCCCGCTCACGTAGCCGCTCGTGAAGCGCACGCCGTGCTTCGCGAGCGAATCCATGTGGGGCGTCGGGATGTCCTTGCATCCGTAAGCGCCGACATCGCCGTAGCCGTGGTCATCGGAGATGATGAGCAGGATGTTTGGCTTGCGGTCGGCAGCGAGAGCGAGCGTGGTGGTGACAAACAGGGCGAGCAGCGAAAGGGTGCGTTTCATCGTGCGGACGGGTTGCGCAGGGGGAAGACGGACAGCGGTGGGGCAAAGTTACGCAGGCACCGATGCGCGCGCCCCGGAGAGGATCGCGAGACGCACGCAACGGATTCCGGCGCGACCGCCATTGGCCTTGAACTTTCATCGTCCGCCCCTACGCTCGCGCGGATGAGCGACCATCCCGATTCACGACTTTCGCGGTGGCCGAGCCTGCTGTGCTTCCTGCTGGGCGCGGCGATGTTCGACGGGCTCGGCGTGTGGGTGATGATGCAAAGCCAGCATCCGCTGAGCATCTGGCACGCGTGCGCGGTGATCGTATGCGTCGCGGGCGGCGCGTGGATGAGCGTGCAACCGTTCGTGTGGGATGCGAAGGCCGCGGCGCGGCGCGAGGAGCAGCACACCCTGCGCACGACCCTCGAACAAATCCATAACCTCGAGAAAGTCGCGGCGCAAATCTCCTCGGCGACGAACACGTGGAGCTTCGCGCAGGAGCAGGCCGGCAAAACCGTTGAGGCCGCGAACACCATCGCGCAACGGATGAGCGAGGAGGCGAAGGGCTTCGCGGACTTCATGCAGAAGACGAACGACGCGGAAAAGGCCACGCTGCGGCTCGAGGTGGAGAAGCTGCGGCGCTCCGAGGCCGATTGGGTGCAGGTGCTCGTGCGGCAACTGGACCACACCTTCGCGCTCCACCAGGCCGGCGAGCGGTCGGGCCAGCCGGCGCTGGCGCAAAACCTGGCGAACTTCCAGCACGCGTGCCGCGACGCGGCGCGCATGGTCGGCCTCGTTCCATTCGCGGCGGAACCCGGCGAGCCGTTCGACCCCGAGCGCCACCAGTTTGCGGGCGAGGGCGAAGCGCCGGCAGAATCCGTGATCGCCAGCACGGTCGCGACCGGCTACACGCTCCGCGGATCCCTCATTCGGCGGGCCTTGGTTGCCGTGGCGTCTGAAACGAAGCCAACGACAGCCTAGCCTGGGGAAACACAGGTGCCGTATGGACCTGCCCAGGCCGGTTGAACTGTTTGAGTGGTCGGCAAACGCCAGAGATCATGTCGTTCCGAGGGCTTCGCTCCGGGGGATCGAAAGACTACCATGAAGGGTGACGGGCCTCCCCCGTGGCTCAGGCCCATTGGTCTGGGAATGACGCAAACCCGAACCGCCCCGCGACACGGCATTGACGCGCCGTGAAGAAGCACGACCCGAAGCCCGCGACCGCTCGTGCTCCGCGACGTGGAGGGCGACGAGGTGCAGTTGCTTGACGTGGAAAAGTGCCGGGCCTGAAGCACTGCGACCTGCCCGTGGAAGTCCAAGACTTCCTCGCCTCGGGCGCGTCCGAGTTGCTCACGGGGCGGTTCATCGAGACGCACACCATCGAGAAGATTCCCGAGCGTATGGAAGACCCGTCGGACTCCCCCGAGATCGCGGGTCTGTCGGTCTTCGAGCAGCGCGTGGTGTTGAGCGAAGACCGCATCTCCAGCCACAAGGTCGCGGACACACAGTGGTTCTTCATGCGCGCGCGAAGCCAGCCGCACCCGGGCCGTTGGTGAGCCGCGCGGCGGTCACCTAGAATTCCACCGGTTCGTTCGGCGTCGCACAGTGCGGGCAGCGCGAACGGTCCACATCCGGGTCGTCGGTGTAAACGTAGCTGCACCGCGTGCACCGGAAGATGTGGTCCTCCGTCGGCTCGGGCTCAAAGCTCTTCCTCCGCCGTTCGTAAAAAATCCCGACCGCGCACAACCCGCCGAGCGCGAGCACCACGTAGCCGAAGACCAGCGCGTTGAGGGACAGCGTCACGGTTTGACCTCCCCGGATTTCGCCGGAGGCGGGACCGTGTGCCAGCGAAACACGACGACACCCGGCGTCATCTCCGGGCGCGCCGCGGACTTTGGCAGCGGCTGAAACCGCATCGACCGCGTCAGCCCCAGCGCGTGCTGGTCGGCCGCGCGCTGGACCGGGTCGTTTGCGGTCGCCGTCGCGAGAAGTTGCGGCGAAAAGACGTGCCCCTCGGCGTTCACGAACACCCGCACGCGGGTTTCGGCGAGCAAATCCGGGTGATCGAACGACCGCGGCTGCACGGCGTGCTGCACGGCCCGGTTCCGCAACGGCCCCTCGACGCGCCACGCGGATTGGGTGATCGCCGGCGACGATGGCAACGGTGTCACGGACGGCACGACGCCGGGCTTGTCCGCGACGGCCACCAAGGGAGGGCGGTTGGTGCGGATGAATTCTTGGAAAGCCCCGCCGACATGGCCGGTGGAGCGGTCCATGAACCGCACCGGCTCGGTCCAGTCCTGGAGCTTGTAGTCCTGCCGCGGCACGTTCACCCACGCGGCGCCTGAGAATCCCTGCGGCGAAACGCGCGCGAACAACGTCGGGTCGCCCGCGGCGAGTGAGTCGAGCAGGCGGCGGTTCGCCTCCTCCCCAAGCACGAGTCGCACGGTCGGCGCGGGGACGTGCACCGCCGCAGGGCCGGCGAGCGGTGCGGACAGCTTCCACACCAAGCCCGCCTGTGCGGCAAACACGAGCGAAATCACGCCCACCCAGCGCCGGCACGACCAGCGTTCAGGCCCGGGGATGGAGTCGGCATCCATGACTTGGTTCATCTTCGACAGCACCCTATCGAAATCTGCTCGAACTGAAAACGCCGCCGCAGACCGCCCGTCAGGGATCAACCCGCAAGCGCTTCGCGAAGCGCTGCGATCACCCGGCCCTGTTCGTCTGCCGTCATCTGCGAAAACAGCGGCAGGCACAGGCATTGGTCGCTCGCCCGCTCGCTCTCGGGAAACGCCTGCTCGCCAAACTCGCCCACGTAGCACGGCTCGCGATGGATGCTCATGATGCCGCGGCGCGTCGAGATGCCCGCGTCGAGCAACCGCTGCATCACCGCGTCCCGCCCGGCCGCGGTGGCGTCCTTCAAGCGCACCAGATAAGTCTGGTGATTCCATTTCGATCCGGCCGGCTCGTGGAAAACCTCCAGCCGAGGGATCGCGGCCAGTTCGCGGTCGTAGCGGGCCGCGAGTTCCCGCCGGCGGGCGACGAGTTCCGGCAACCGGCGCAACTGCGCGACGCCGAGCGCGGCTTGCACATCCGTCATCCGGTAATTGTAGCCGAGTTCCACATACGCCTCGGTCACGATCGACTTCGACTCGTGCCGCGCGAGGTCGTTCACCGACATGCCGTGCTGCCGCAGCAGCCGGAGGCGGCGCGCGAACTCGTCGTCGGCGGTTGTGATCATCCCGCCGTCGCCGGTGCTGAGCACCTTGCGGGGATGAAAGCTGAAGCAGACCAGCGGCGACCAGTCGTTGACTCCGATGCGGCGCCCGCGATGCTCGCTGCCGATCGCGCACGCGGCGTCCTCGACCAGCGGCAGTTTGTGCCGCTTCGCAATGGACGCGAGTGCGTCGAGGTCCGCGGGCCGGCCGACTTGATGCACGACGAGTATCGCACGGGTCTTCGGGGTGATCGCAGCGGCGACGCGCGCCGGGTCCATGTTCAGCGTGAGCGGGTCGATGTCCACGAAAACGGGCCACGCCCCGCAATGTCGCACGGCATTCGCGCTCGCGATGAAGCTGTGCGGGGTGATGATCACCTCGTCGCCCGCGCCCACGCCCAGGACCCGCAGGCTCAAGTGCAGCGCCGTGGTGCAGGAGGAAACCGCGACCGCGTGCCGCGCCGTGGCAAAGGCCGCAAACTCCCGCTCGAACTCCGCCACGCGCGGCCCTTGCGTGATCCATCCGCTGCGGAGCGTCTCCGTGACGAGCGCAATCTCCGCGTCGCCGATGTCCGGCCGTGCAAGCGGGACTCTCGAGGTCATCCCCGTTCCCAGTTGCGCGCGGAGACCTGGTCGAGACAGCGCGGGTTTTCGGCAAACAGCCTGCGAAAATGGCCAAGGGTTTCGGCGAGACCTTCCGCCAGCGACACGCGCGGCTTGAAATCCATCGCGCCGCGGAGCTTGGCGGTGTCCACCCACAAACGCGGCACGTCGGCGGGACGCGGCGCCTCGAAGACGGGCTGCAAGTCGTTACGACCCGTGGCTTCGAGAACCGCCTGCGCGAGCGCGTCGATCCGCACTTCCCCGCCGGAGCCGAGGTTCACGACTTCGCCGCCCCATGCGTCGCACGCGGCGATCCCGGCAAGCGCCTCGACGCAGTCGCGGACGAAGAGGAAGTCGCGGGTGTGCGAGCCGTCGCCGAAGATGACCGGGGGCTGCCCGGCAAGCGCGCGAAGGATGAAGCGTGGGATGACTTCGCCCGCGTCGCCTTCGAAATGCGATCGCGGCCCGTAGTTGTTGAACGGCCGCACACAAACCACCGGCACGCCGAAGCACTCGTGATACGCCCGCGCATAGTGCTCGCCTGCGAGTTTGCTCGCGCCGTAAACCGTCAGCGGCCACGTCGCGGTCGTCTCGCGAATCGGGAAATCCGCGGCGCGGCCGTAGACCTCGGAGGAGGAGACGTAAACGAAGCGCGCGATGCCGACCGCCGCCGCGGCCTCGAGCATGTGCAGCGTGCCCAGCGCGTTGACCTGGTGGTTTTCGAGCGGGTTGTGGAGCGAGTGCCGCACGCCGAGGCATGCGAGATGGAAGATGAAATCCATCCCGCGGCACGCGCGCAGGCAGGAGGTCGAGTCCGTGACGTCACCGTGAAACACGCGCAGCGCGGGCGAGTCGGCGACGGCGGCGAGGTTCTCGCGCCGGCCGTTGCGGAAGTTGTCGAGCACGGCGACCTCGCAGCCGCGGGCGAGCAGCAGTTCGACAAGGTGCGAGCCGATGAAGCCCGCCCCGCCCGTGACGAGGACCTTGTGGCCCGCGAGGTTCATGAGGAGACGACGCTGATCTTGCGCTTCATCGGCCGCGCCGGGTTGCCCGCGACGATCGCACCCGCGGGGATGTCCTTCGTGACCACGCTTCCCGCGCCCACGATGGCGCCCTCGCCGATGGTCACGCCGCAAAGCACCGTCGCGCCCGTCCCGATGGACGCGCCCTTCCTGACGAGCGTCGGCTCGACGGTCCAGTCGGCCCCGGTTTGAAGCGAGCCGTCCGGATTGGTCGCGCGCGGATAGCGGTCGTTGATGAAGGAGACGTTGTGCCCGATGAAAACGCGGTCTTCGATCGTCACGCCCTCGCAGATGAACGTGTGACTCGAAATCTTGCAGTCGACGCCGATGACGACGCCCTTCTGAATCTCGACAAACGCGCCAACCCGGGTGCGGTCGCCGATGGTGCAGCCGTAGAGGTTCACGAAGTCGCGGAGGACGACGTCCGCGCCGAGTTTCACGTCGGGGGCGATCTTTTGAAGGCTCATAAGTCCACGAGCGCCCCGTGCCGCGCGAGGCTTTCCTGTGCGGCGACAAGGATTTTTACGACGCGTTTGCCTGCCTCGCCGTCCGTCTCGGGGCGCCGTCCCGTGGCGATGCAGTCGAGGAAATGATCGGTCTCCCGCTTGAGTGCCTCCGTGGTGTCGAGGTGCGGCACGTGAACGTCCCCGATGCGGTAGCCTGCGAGCATCTGCCGCGTGTCGGCGGCCGCGCCTTCCTTCAAGAGCAGGCCCTTGTCGTAAATCTTGATTTTTTCATCCGGGCTCAGGTCGTCATACACGAGCATCTTGCGGCTGCCGCCGACGAGGATGCGGCGGATCTTCGCGGGCGCAAGCCAGTTCACGTGGAAGTGCGCGAGCGTCTCGTCCGCGAAGCGAAGCGTGAGGTAGGCGATGTTCTCGATGCGGCTGCCCGCAACATGGCACGCGCCGTGCGCCGCGACTTGCACGGGCTTCTTGTCGAGCACGTAATCCATGATGCTCAAGTCGTGCGGCGCAAGGTCCCAGATGACGTTTACATCCTGCTGGAAGAGGCCAAGGTTCACCCGCACCGAGTCGAAGTAATGGATGTCGCCGAGTTCGCCGGACTCGACCAGCGCGCGCATCTTCCGCACGGCCGCCGTGTAGACGAACGTGTGATCGCACATCAGCGTGACTCCGCGGCGCCCCGCCAGCGCGAGCAACTCGTCGCAATGCGCCACGGTTGTCGCCATCGGCTTCTCCAGCAGCACGTGCTTGCCCGCTTCGAGGCACTTTTTCGCGAGCGGGAAATGCGTGCTTACCGGCGTCGCGATCGCGACCGCCTGCAACTCCGGATCGGCGAGCGCCTCGTCGAGGCTCGTCGTCGCGCGCGCCTGCGGATGCCGCCCGGTGAAGAGCGCGAGGCGCTTCGGATCGAGGTCCACGAGCCACCGCAGCGTGCTGCGCGGATGGTCGGCGAAGTTGCGGATGAGGTTCGGGCCCCAGTAACCGCAGCCGACGACGGCGACGTTGAAGCTCTTTGGGGGCGTGGACATCCGGTTCGTGCGTTGCGTTGTTGGCGACTGTTAAAGCCCAGCGCGCCGGGTGAAACAACTCCAAACTCGGCGGGCTCAACTCACGGGGAGCCGCCCAGCAATTCGTCGCACGCCCGCGCAACGGCAGGTTCGTCGACGTGCTTCGCAAACTTTCGCTCGGGCCCGGCCCCGGCATCATCGGGTGATTCCACGAGCCGGTGCCTCACCTGCCACGGCGACCATTGCTCGACGCTGGATGGCCCCCAAATCGCGACTGTCGGGCACTGGCACGCGGCGGCAAGATGCATCGCGGCGGTGTCCACGCCGACGAACAGCCTCGCATCGAAGAGCAGTCCCGCCAGTTGCGCCCACGTAAGCTGCCCGCCGGTGACGAACACCCGCGACTCGAACGGCGCGGCGATTTTCGCCGCCTGGTTGATTTCCTCCGGGTCCGGCCCGGCGCTGATCACGAGCTGGTCCACGCGCGTGAGCAGGTGCCGGCAGAGCCCGAGCCACTTCTCCGCGGGCCAGCGCTTGCGGATCCACCGCGTGCCCGGATGCAGCACGGCGTAGCTCACGAGTCTCGCGCGCAGTTCGCACGAGGCGGCGCGCGCGCGATCGAACTGCAGCGGGGGAATCCCGCCGGCGAGCGGCAGCACATCATGGACAGTGTGAAAGTCCTTCTCCACCTGATGGCGGCCGTGAGTCCAGTCGAAGGTCGAGAGGTGCGTGAACTTCGTCCGCCACCACCAGTTCAAGGGCCGCCACGCGACGTTCGCGCAACGATTCGTCGCGCCGCTCAGCCAGCACAACGCGCGGCCGCGGTCGCCATCGCCCAATTCGAAGGCCCAGTCGAAACCCACCCGCCGCAAATCGCGTGCGAGACCCAGTTCGCCAAGCCAGTTCCACTCGCCCCGCCGGGAGGTTTCCGGAGGCATCGAGGTGTGGACCCGGTCAATGGCTGCGCAGCCCGCGAGGATGCCCTCGGTGCCGCGCCGGACGACGACGTGGATTTCCGCCGATGGATGGGCCGTGCGCACCGCCGCCAGCGTGGGCGTGAGCAGGAGCGCGTCGCCAATGTGCTTGAGTTTGACGAACAGAAGACGCATCGCGCAGCCCGATGATGGGCGGCCATCCTCCGGCGGGAAAGCGCGGAGTTCAAGGGCACGACCTTTTCGTTTGGATTGGCCGGCGCTTTCCGATAATCACGACGCGCCGCGCGCATGAGCACCGCCCACATCTACCGCACCGTCCTCGAACTTGCCGCGCGCCGTCACGAGACGTCACCACTCAAGCAGCACCTCGACGTCGGCGCGGGGCGCGGCGAACTCATCCGCCAGTTCCGCGGGCGTTTCGGCTGCGAGTCGCGCGCGTGCGACTACACCACGGAACTCATGCAGGTGCCGGGCGTCACCGTGGACGTCGTGAACCTCAACCAGGAGCGGCTTCCGTATCCCGACGCCTCGTTCGACATCGTCACCGCCACGGAGGTGGTCGAGCACATCGAGCATTACCGGGAGACGCTGCGCGAGTTTCATCGCGTGTTGCGGCCGGGCGAGTTGTGCATCGTCACCACGCCGAATGCCTGGTATCCGCAATCGCGGCTACAGTTTCTGATGCGGGGTTTCTTTCCGTCCTTCCCGCCGCTCGCCGGCAAGGTCGCGCGCGGCACGCACATGCACATCACGCCGTGGTCGTTCCCGCAGCTCCACGTTTACTTCAAGCTCGCGGGTTTCGACGCCCCGCAGGTTGTTCGCGAGCCGCTCTCGCACGCGAAGCACTTTCACGAACGCCTGCTTGCGATTCCCGCGCGGATGTATTGCCGCAGCCGCGAGCGACGGTCCGCGAGCGGCGAGGAGCGCGGCTTTTGGAAAGCCGCGGCGTCCGACGAATCGCTGCTGGGCCGCCACCTCATCGTGTTCGCCCGAAAGTCGGAGTGACCATGCCTCCCGCACCCCGACGCCCGTGGCGCATCGTCCACTCCGAATGTTCGCTCGGCTGGGGCGGACAGGAGCATCGCGTGCTCGCGGAACTCGAGGGCTTCAAGCGCCGCGGTTGCGCCGTGTGGCTGCTTGCGCCGCGCGAGGCCGGAGTGTTCAAGCGCGCCAGGGCCGCGGGGATTGCGACGCATCCGCTGGGCGTTTCGCGGCCGCTGTTTCCCTTCACCGCGCTCGCGCTCGCGGGCTGGCTGCGCCGCAATCGCATCGAGATCGTCAACACCCACAGCTCGCGCGACGGCTGGCTCGTTGGCGTGGCGGCCCGGCTCGCGCGCGTGCCGCTGATCATCCGGACGCGGCACTTCGAAGTCCCCATCGCTGACTTGCGGTTGAGCCGATTGGTTTATGAGAGGCTCGCCGACCACCTCATTACCACCAGCACCCGAATCACCAGCCAATTCCAGAATGCGTTCGGCTTCAGTTCTGAACGAGTCAGCACGATCTCAACGGGGATTGACGTGGATCGTTTCTCGCCACGCGCAGCAAAAGCAGAGCTTCCAACCCGACACGGCCAGGAGGAGTGGCCACTGGTCGGCATGGTGGCCGTCTTGAGGCACGCGAAGGGGCACGTGATCCTCGTTCGTGCGGCTCGCATGTTACGGGATTGGGGTATTCCCGTCCGGCTCGTGCTTGTCGGCGAAGGGCCCTCCAAGCAACCCATCGAAGCCGAACTGGTAAAACTGGACATGGTGAACTGCGCGACCTTCACGGGTCATCGAGACGACATTCCCAATGTGCTGCGGGCGCTGAATGTGTTGGTGATTCCCTCCTTGCACGAAGGCGTGCCGCAAGCAGGCTTGCAGGCGCTCGCGTGCGGCACGCCCGTGGTCGGCAGCGACACCGGCGGCATTCCCGAGATCATCCGTCACGGCGAGACGGGCCGGATCTTCAAGTCAGGC
>VHCN01000084.1 GCA_016871675.1 Verrucomicrobiota bacterium | reverse complement strand
TACGTCACGCCCATCCCGACACGTCGGGACGGCCTGCCGAACAAGAAGGACGTGAAAGACGGCGTCATCGCCGACAAGATCACCGGACGTCCGCAAATACGCCGCCGAACAAGGCATGAGCGAGGAAGAGGCGTTGAAGAAGGGGATGGAGGAGAAGTCGACGGAGTTCGTGGGAAAGGGCTCGTAGGTTTACGCGAAGGCGTCAGCGTCCTTTCGAACACATCGCAAAATCGATCACCCGTCGCGCGGGAGTTTTCCTGCTCGGTCGCATCACCCGACCGGACTTCTCACTTGCGCGAGTTTGTGCGATTGGGAACCTTCGCGCCGTTTATGAACTACCGGATCACGAAACGCGCCGGCTGCCTGTCGCCGTCGCTCACGCTTGCGATTGATTCGAAGGCCAAGCAGATGAAGGCCGATGGCATTGACGTGGTGGGGTTCGGCGCGGGCGAACCGGACTTCGACACGCCCCAGCACATCAAGGACGCCGCCGCCAAGGCGCTCGCCGCGGGCTTCACGAAATACACGCCCGCTGCGGGCATCCCAGAGCTGCGCCAGGCCATCGCGGACAAGCACCGCCGCGAGAACGACCTCCTCTACAAGCCGTCGCAGATCATCGTGTCCTGCGGCGGCAAGCACTCGTGCTACAACGTCATCCTTGCGACGTGCGAGGAAGGCGACGAGGTCATCATCCCTGCCCCGTATTGGCTGAGCTACCCGGAGATGGTGAAGCTCGCCGGTGCGACGCCGGTGATCCTGCAGACGACGGACAAAACGGATTTCAAGGTGACCCCGGAACAGTTGAAGGCGGCGTTCACGCCACGCTCGCGACTGTTCATCCTCAACTCGCCGAGCAATCCGACGGGCGGCGTTTACACGCCGGACGAAATCAAGGCGCTCGGCGACATCTGCATCGAGCGCGGCGTGCTCATCATGAGCGACGAGATTTACGAGCACTTGCTCTACGACGGCGCGAAGCACAAGAGCGTGGCCAGCTACTCGCAGGCGCATTACGACCACACGATTGTCGTGCACGGCTTCGCCAAGGCGTGGAGCATGACCGGCTGGCGGCTCGGCTGGTGCGCCGCGCCCGAGCCCATCGCGAAGGCGATGGACGCCATCCAGGGCCACAGCACGAGCAACCCGACGAGCTTCGCGCAGAAGGGCGCCGTCGCCGCGCTCAACGGGCCGCAGGATCACCTGACCGGCTGGCTCGGCGAGTTCGCGCGCCGCCGCACTTACGCTTGGAAGAAGCTCAACAGCATCCGGGGCATCACCTGCGCGAATGCGAAGGGCGCGTTCTACCTCTTCCCGAACATCAGCGGCACCGGGCTCAAGAGCACCGAGTTCTGCGCAAAGCTCCTTGAACAGGAAAAAGTCGCCGCCGTCCCCGGCATCGCCTTCGGCGCGGACGACTACCTCCGCATCAGCTATGCTACGAGCATGGCGAACATCGAGAAGGGGCTCGATCGCGTCGAGAAGTTCTGCACGACGCTGGGCTAGCCGAAGCGCGACCGCCTGCAGCGCGCCGATCTGCGGGTCGGCGCGTTCGTGGTCCAATCGTTGCGTGGCAAGCCTCGCCCGCAACGACTACAGTCGACCCGTGCACTGGCTCCCCTACGGTTTGAACGCTGTCCTCATTCGATTCGCGAACTCGGTGAATGACGACGCGTTCGAGCGCGGTCGCGCCATAGCCGCAGAGTTGGATCGCAACCCGCCGACGGGCCTCGTCGGAGTCGTCCCGGCTTTCACCTCGGTCCTGGTGGAGTTCGATCCGGCAAGGGCGCGCGAGTTTGAGGCGCAGCTCCCGGAATTGCTTGCGCGACTCGAAATCTCGAAGGCTCCAAATGAAACGCACCGCGTCGTCGAGATTCCCGTGCGCTACGGAGGCGTCGACCTTGCGCGAGTCACGCAACACAGCACGCTGGCAGCCGATGAAGTCATCCGCCTTCATGCCGGCGCGTCGTATCGCGTGCACATGCTCGGTTTTGCGCCGGGCTTTCCGTATCTCGGCGGACTCGATGCGAGACTTCACACGCCGCGGCTGGCGTCGCCCCGACCGCGAGTGCGCGCCGGCTCCGTCGCGATCGGCGGCGAGCACACGGGCATTTACTCCGTGGACAGTCCCGGCGGCTGGAACATCATCGGCCACACCGACGTGAAAGTGTTCGACCCCGGTCGCCGCGGACCAAGCGGTGACGACGAGGCGATGTTCCTGCTGAAACCCGGGGACAGGGTGAAATTTGTTGCGATCTGAAATGACAGTCGATACTCACAAAACACCCCGTGGTGCGCGGTTCGAGGTGCATGAACGCGCTCTCCCGCACCACGAGCCACGCCCCGCGACGCCTTCATGAGCGCCACCCTTCGAATTCTCGCCCCCGGTCTCGGCGCGACCGTGCAGGACCCCGGCCGACCCGGCTGGCAGCGCTTCGGCGTGCCGCCGGGCGGCGCCATGGATCCGCATGCAGCTGGGTGGGCGAATCGTTTGCTCGAGAACCCGCCTGACGCCCCCGTGCTTGAACTCCTGCTCCAGGGCGCGCGGCTCGAAGTGCTCCTCGACAGTTGGCTCGCCATCACCGGCGCGGAAGCGGGCACGACCACGCCGACGTGGCGGGCGCGACTCGCGTCCGCAGGCGAAGTCATCGAGTTCCCCCGCGCGCGCTCCGGCGTGTGGAGCTACATCGCGGTCGAAGGCGGACTCGCGGCGCCGCAGTGGTTGCGGAGCGCGAGCGCGTATCCGCGTGCGAACCTCGGACTCATCCTGAAAGCCGGCGACGAACTCGCGCGCACGGACGCCGGTGCATTCTCGCTGCCGCGCGGAGTCGCGGGCCGGATCATCGCACCCGAAGAACGGCGTGATTACGGGCACCCGCCCGCGCTCCGCGTCTGGCCCGCGCCGCAGTGGAACGACTTCGATGAGACCGAGCGCGTGAAGTTCTTCGGCTCGGAGTGGACCGTGACGGCGCAATGCGACCGCGCCGGCTATCGGCTCTCGGGCGAACCCATCCGCTGCCGGGTCGCGAGCATCATCAGCGAGCCGACGTTGCCCGGGACCATTCAGGTTCCCGAAGGCGGCCAGCCTATTGTCACGATGCGTGACGGGCCGACGGTCGGTGGGTATCCGAAGCTCGCCGTCGTTGACGCCGCCGACCTCCCGTGGCTCGCTCAATGCAAGCCGGGCACAAAGGCAAGGTTCAGGCTTTCGGAATGAACAGCAGCAAACCTAGTGAACCAACGTGAAACGAGACGGAGCGCAACCGTCCGACTCTGTTCGCTTCGTGATCTTCGTTCCCTCCTGTTGAAATCCCGCGATGAAACTCGACCTCAACTGCGACCTCGGCGAAGGGGAGCCCATTGGCCGCACCCGTGCGCTCATGCGCCACATCACCTCGGCGAACGTGGCCTGCGGCGGGCACGCAGGCGACGTCCGGTCGATGGCCGCGTGCGTGAGGCTCGCGAAGCAATTCGGCGTGAAGGCCGGCGCACATCCCGGCTTGTGGAGCCGCGCGGACTTTGGCCGGGGTGACGCGAGCCTGACTCCCGACGAGTTCGAATTGCTCCTGCTCCAGCAAGTCAGCGCGGTCCAAGCCATCGCGCGCGAAGCGGGCCTGCCGCTCCACCACATCAAGCTTCACGGTGCGCTCTACCACGCGAGCGAGACGGACTCCAAACTCCGACGCCGATACCTCGAATGCGTCCTGCGTTTCTGGCCCGGGGCGAGGATCTACGCACTCGCCGGGGGCGCTGTGTGTCGCGACGCCCGCCGGGTTGGCGTGAACGTGTGGCCCGAGGTCTTCGCAGACCGTGCGTATCGCGACGACGGGACATTGGTCGCTCGCGGCGAACCAGGCGCGATGATCCCATCGACTCGAGGTGCCGTCGAACAGGTGAGACAAGTGATGAAGACCGGCGAACTGACAACGATGAGCGGCGCCCGACTGAAGCTGGTCCCGCGAACCGTGTGCGTTCATTCCGATTCAGAGAACGCGGCGCAACTCCTCCAGAGGATTGCCTCGGCTGTTCGTTGAACCTGCAGCACCAGTGCCAGGCCGGCCTGAAACTTCCCTTCCGGTTCGCGCTTCATGCACCAGCACCGTCCACACCTGGCAAGCGCGTTGGTTTCATCCGTGAAAGGGCCCGCCGCCGCGGCGGTTGGTTCGCTCCTGATGCGCATTGCCATTGGCAAAGGGCGGGCGACTTGATACGAACTCGCGCGATGAACCCGACCGCACCGTCCCGACGCCGTTTTCTCAAGTCCACGGCCGCGGCATCCGCGCTGGCGCTGGCAGAAGCCTTGCCGGCCGCCGAGGCGGCGGTGCGCCGGCGGAACCTCGCGCTAGGCTACGACAATTTCGCGGTTCGCGCGATGAAGTGGAACGCGCGCCAGCTCATTGACTGGGCCGCGCAGCTCCGGACGGACTCGCTGTTCATCACCGATTTCGGCCCGTTCGAGGGAAGGCACGATGACGCCTCGCTTGGGGACGTTCGCAGATACGCCGCCGACCGCGGCCTGAAAATCCAGCTTGGTTCGTGGAGCGTTTGTCCGACGTCGAAAACCTTCAAGAAAGACTGGGGCACGGCCGACGAACATCTCGCGCTCGGCATCCGCATGGCGAAGGCGCTCGGCTCGCCGGTGTTTCGAGCCATCCTCGGGAACGGGAGCGATCGCACGACCGAGGGCGGCATCGAGGCGCGCATTGCCGACACGGTGAAGGTGCTCAAGGCAGCGCGTAGCCGCGCGCGCGACGCGGGCGTGAAGATCGCGATCGAGAATCACGGCGGCGACATGCAGGCATGGGAGCTGGTCACGCTGATCAAGGCCGCGGGCACGGATTTCGTGGGCGCGAATCTCGACTCCGGCAACGCCGCGTGGACGATGGAAGACCCGCTGGAGAATCTCGAGATTCTCGGTCCGCACGTGCTGACGACGAGCCTGCGCGATTCAGCCGTGTGGGAGTCGCCCAATGGCGCGACCGTCCAATGGACCGCGATGGGCGAGGGCACCGTGGACCTGAAGGCATACTTCGACCGGTTCGAGAAGCTGTGCCCCAAGGCGCCCGTGCACATTGAAACCATCAGCGGGTTCCCGCGCGAGCTTCCGTTCTTGAAGGCCGACGCGAATTTCTGGAGGGCGTGGCCCAAGCTGCGCGAGCGGGATCTGATGAAATTCATCGCGCTCGCCAAGCGGGGGACGCCCGTTCCGGCGCACCGTTCGGCAAACAGCGAGGCGGAGCAGGCCTACCAGCGCGGCGAGGTCGAGCGGAGCATCCGGTATTGCCGGGACGTGCTCGGGCTCGGGTTGAAGTAACCCCCCGCGCGCGGGCTGCGGAGATTTTTCTTCGATTTCTCCCGGTGTTTGCGGTCCAATCCGCCCAGCACCCATATGAAACTCTGCCGATTCCAGCTTGATGACGGGCGTTCGCGCGTCGGGCTCACGCTCGACGATGTGTCGGTGGTGGACTTCTCGCTCGCGGGCGTCGAGCGGCTGGAGACGCTGCTGGAGTCGGAGGATCCGCTGCGGCTGGTGGAGAAGCTGGCCGCGACGACGACGCGGGCGCACCGCATCGCGAACGTGAAGTTCCTCCCGCCGCTGGAGCAGCACGAGGTCTGGGCCGCAGGCGTGACCTACCTGCGCAGCAAGAAGGCGCGGATGGACGAAAGCCGGTTCAGCGCCAGCGCCTACGACAAGGTTTACGATGCGGAGCGGCCCGAACTGTTCTTCAAGTCGCTTGCCGGCAAGGTTGTCCCGCACAGGCAGGCGATCGGGATTCGTGGCGACTCGAAGTGGAGCGTGCCCGAGCCGGAACTGGCACTGGTCATCAATTCACACGGCAAGGTCGTCGGTTGCACCATCGGCAACGACGTCAGCGCGCGCGACATCGAGGGCGAGAACCTCCTCTATCTCCCGCAGGCGAAGGTCTACCACCGCTCGTGCGCACTCGGCCCGTGGGTCGTCGTCGCGCCGCAGGAGGAGGCCGCGCGGCAGTGGACGATCACGATGGAAATCCTGCGCGGTGGCGCGCCGGTCTTCAAGGGTGAGACTTCAGTCGGGCAGCTCAAGCGTTCGTTCGCGGAACTCGCGGAGTTTCTCTGCCGCAGCCAGGTCTTCAATCACGGCGCAGTCTTGCTCACGGGCACGGGCATCGTCCCGCCGGATGACTTCACGCTCGCCGTCGGTGACCTCGTGCGCATCGTCATCTCAGGCATCGGCACATTGGAGAACCCGGTGGTCGCCGTTTAGCCCGCGCGCAACTGCCCACGCCGGCGGCGCGTAACCCATCCGCGGCTGGATCGTCTTGCCGTTTGAACACAGCGGCAGGCTCGTTTGCCTGCACTCTTCGAAACCGAACAACCTCCAACCGAAACGCCCATGAAAACTCGACGAATCTTCACACTCGTGTCGCTCGCCGCCGCGCTCGCATTCGCCTCAGCCGCCCCTGTCCAGGACAAGCCGGGCGACAAGAAACCTGCTGACCCCAAGAAAGAGGATCCTGCCAAGAAGCCCGAGGCCGAGCCCGAGAAGAAGCCCGAATCCACGGTGAAGAAGACGCGCACAAAACCCGTGAAGGACGCCGCGATCGAGAAACGGTTCGGCCTCGCCGACGCCGGCCTGACAGCGGAACAACGCGAGAAACTGAACCCGTTCCTCAAGGAGCAGGCCGAGAAAATCCAGACCCTGCGCAACGGCGACAAGGGCGACCGCAAGGGGAAACTCAAGGAAACCATGGAAGCCGTCCGTGCCAAGCTGAAGGACACGCTCAACGCCGAGCAATTCGAGAAGTGGGACAAGGCGAACGGCGGCCCGCGCAAGAAGAAGACCCAGTAAGTCAGTCGCGCCCGAGTTGCGCCGCGAGCCAGCCGCCGACCACCGCGCCTCCGAGGCCGCCCGCCAGAAGCGTGAACAGCGTATCGCCCCGCCGCTGCTGGAGGAAGTAGTAGCCGAGCCCCGCGCCAATCAACGCGCCGATGGCCGCGCGAAACACCACGGACTTCATCGTGGCGCGTTTCGCCGCGGCGCTCCTCGACTCGCGCTCGCGTTCGGATCGGGCGCGTTCCTCCGCCTCATGCGCCGAGAGGAGTTCATCCAACTGCGGCCGGGTCGAAGCTGTGAAAACACTCGCGCCGGCCTTCGAGCGATGGTGCGAGAGTTCGGCGAGAATGCCGCCGTCGTGGGTCGCGACGTAAACCGCCGCCGACGGGAATTCCGCAATACAATCGAGCGCGAGCCCCACAAGCCGCTGGTCGCGTTCGGACTGCGGGCCGAGGAACTTCTCCTGAATCGCCGGCATCGAGGCGCCCGCGAGATCGGCCTCCTCGCATGCGGGAAGCGCCATGATTTTCGAGCACAAGGACCGCGCGCGCTGGGCGGACTCGTGCTCGGGCGAATCCAGCCGCGCATGGATCTCCTCCTTCACCTGGCGCGGAATGATGTGCGTGACGGGCGGAATCGCCAGACCGCCGCCGGGCCGGCCGGACCGGCCCGCGCGCTCGAAACGCACCGGTTCCGACTCCCGCAGCAGGAAACTCGTGTCGTAGATGACGATGATGTGGTCCATTCGGTGCAGCGATGTTCGCCGCAGGCTAATGCACGCGTGGCCCGGTGTGAATCCGCTTCCTCGGCGCCGGCTACATCGCGCGCCGGCCTTCGATCGCGCGGCTGAGCGTGAGTTCATCGGCGAACTCCAGCCCCGTTCCCGCGGGGATCCCATGCGCGATGCGGCTCACTTTCACGCTGCGCTTGGAAAGTCGCTGCGCGAGGTAGTGCGAGGTCGCGTCACCCTCGACATCGGTGCCGAGCGCAAGAATGACCTCGCGAATCGGCTCGCTCACAAGCCGCGCCTCCAAGTCGGCGACGCGCAAGTCTTCGGGACCGATGCCGTTTGTCGGGGAGATTCGGCCGCCGAGCACATGGAACCGCCCGTGAAACGTGCCGGACTTCTCGATGCTGAGGATGTCCGTGGGCCGCTCGACGACGCAGACGATCGCGGCGTCGCGCCGGTGGTCGCCGCAGAGTTCACACGGCTGGCGCTCGGTCAAGGCGCCGCAGGTCGTGCAGTGCTGGATGCGCTCGCGAGCGGCGAGCAACGACTCCGCGAGTAGCCGCGAGAGACCGGCTTCGGCCTGGACGACGTGGAGCGCGATGCGTTCGGCCGAGCGGGGACCGATGCCAGGCAGCCTGGCGAGCGCCGCGATCAGCGAGCGGATGGGTTCGGGAAGCGACGCCATGGTTTGCACTCGTCGTCGTCCTCAATCCATCCGGACACTGCGCGGACGAGGCCGACGCGCGTTACATCATCCCCGGCAGGCTGAAGCCTTGCGTGGCCTTGCCCATTTCCTGGTTGGAGATCTCCTTGGCCTGCGCGAGGGCGTTGTTCGCGGCGGAGAGGACGAGGTCCTGAAGCAACTCCGTGTCGGCCGGGTTCACGGCCTGCGGGTCGATCTTGATCGCGGCGAGCGTGCCGTCGCATTTGGCGATGGCCTTCACCACGCCGCCGCCGCTGGTGGCCTCAACGGTGCGGGCGGCGAGGTCCGCCTGGATTCGCTCCACTTGCTGCTGCATACGCGCAGCCTGTTTCATGAGTTTGCCGATGCTTGACATGGTGCGGCGAGAGTCGCCGCTCGCCCCGGCGAAGTCAAATCTCCGGCGCACCCGGCGCCAATGCGATTGCCTTCACGGCGTCCGCGGATATTCTGGGGCAAGAATCTGGTCGTCACCGAAACTTGCCCGGGCCGAGCATGCCGCCCAAGAAATCCAACTTCCTCGACAAGGTGCTCGGGCGCATCTCGCGGCTCGACGCGCACGGCGTGCAGACGGTGGTCGAGCGTCTCGCGCGCGAACGGGCGTTCCTCGAGACCGTGTTCGACACGATCGAGGACGGCGTGCTCGTGCTGGACGAGCAGGGGCGCATCACCTACTTCAACGAGGCCGTCTCCGCGCTCGTGGGGCTGCAAAAGGGCAAGGCCGAGGGGCAGCCGGTCACGCGATTCCTGCCGGAGCTGGACTGGCCCAAGCTTGCGGCGTTCGACACCGCGGGCGGCGCGCGCGTGGTGCGGCACGAGTTCGAGGTGGCCTATCCGAGGCAGCGATTCATCCGGCTGTATGCGGCGCCACTTGATGGCAACGCCGCGGGCAGCACGGGCGTCGCACTCATCCTGCACGATGCAACCGAGGCGCGGCAGAAGACCTTCGAGGCGATCGAGAGCGAGCGCATCACGGCGCTCACGTTGCTCGCGGCGAGCGTCGCACACGAGCTGGGCAACCCGCTCAACGCGCTGCACATCCATCTCCAGCTCATGGAGCGCGAGTTGAAGAGACTCCAGTCGCCCGCGGCGGACGCGGCCCGGTTCAAGCCCGCGCGCGGCAAGGCACAAGCCGCGCCCGCGCGCGCGTTGCGGCACGACAACGCGGCCAGCGTGCGCAAGCTCGAAAACTACCTGAACGTCTGCAAGGGCGAGATCACGCGGCTTGACTACATCATCACGCAGTTTCTTCAGGCCATCCGGCGGTCGCCGCCGCAGTTGAAGCACGGCTCGATGAACGACGTGGTGACGGACACGCTGAACTTGCTCCGTCCCGAGCTCGAAAACCGCGGGCTCATCATCAAGGAACGATTGGCGCCATCGCTGCCCCCGTCGCCGATCGACGCCGCGCAGATGAAGCAAGTGCTCGTGAACCTCATCAAGAACGCCGCGCAAGCCATGACCAAGGGCGGCACACTCACGTTGCAAACGGGCGAGGCGAGCGACGGCGTCTTCGTGAGCATCGGCGACTGCGGCGGCGGCATCCCGCAGGAGCAAATCAACCGCATCTTCGAGCCGTTCTACACGACCAAGAGCAAAGGCAGCGGGCTCGGCCTGATGATCGTGCAGCGCATCGTCCGCGAGCACCACGGCCGCATCGAACTCGAAAGCCACGTCGGCGAGGGCACCACGTTTCGCGTCTGGCTGCCGCTCCACGAGAAGAAGGTCAAGCTGCTCGCGCCGCACACGCGGGATTGACGCCTGGAAGCCAAGTCGTTGGAATGGCTTGCAAGGCGGGCGCATCTTCCATTCAACCCGCGCAACTCAAACCCTCAACCAACCGCACTCCCATGCAAATGGCCCAACCCACCGATGCCCACCGCAAACTGGAACGCCTCGGCGGCAAGTGGCGCGGCGCGGAGACGACCCATCCCGCGCCGTGGGATCCGGCCGGCGGTCCCGCAACAGGCACCCTCGAGAACCGCATCGCACTCGATGGCATTGCGGTGATCCAAGACGGGACCCACGCGAAGGCGTGAGCCTTGCGGGACTCCCGCCGCGGGTCGGCTGGGTGGATTCCGCGCCAAACCAATCGCCGCCGCCGTTCGTTCAACCACACGGCACGCTTTCCTACAGTCATTTCCGGAGGCAATTACTTTGACCTCACCGGGAACTTTTCCTATCGTCCGCTGTTTTCAACTCTCGGGATCACGCCCCGACTTGTATGGGTTTCACCTCGATCAAGAGCGTCTTTGCCCGCGCGTCCCTGGCCACCGAAAGCCAGTTCGACACGTGGAGCAAGGCGTGGCGCGCGACGGCGCATGCGGGCGCGGCTGAGACGATGCTCGCCTACATGTGCCGCGAGTCGGGGCTCACGGAGGAGGCCTTTTTGCAGAAACTGGGCGGCGCGCTCGACTTGCCGACCTGCGATCTCGCCCACGCGACGATCGAACCCGAGGCGCGCGACAAAATCGCCACCAAGGTCGCGTTCCAGCACGCGGTCATGCCGGTGAAGTTTGAAAACGGCGTGCTGACGGTTGCCACGCACAATCCCTTCGACACCGCGATGCTCAACGCCGTGCAGTTCGACGCGCGCGGTCCCGTGCAGCTCGCGCTCGCGCCGCGCGCCGAGATCGAGAAGGCGCTCAAGAAACACTACGGCGTCGGCGCCGAGACGCTCGAGGAAATCGAGGACGACGAGCCCGTCGAGATCATCGTCGGCGACAGCAAGGAAATCACCGGCGACGACCAGGAAGCGAGCGTCATCAAGTTCGTCAACCAGATCATCTGGGAAGCCTTCAAAGACCGCGCGACGGACATCCACTTCG
>VHCN01000083.1 GCA_016871675.1 Verrucomicrobiota bacterium | reverse complement strand
CGTAGTAGCCGGACTGAGCGAGCTTCTTGAAGTTGGCGACCGTGTTCGGCGCGACGTCGGTCCAGAACTCGGCGATCATCTGGCCGTGGTCGGTGGTGAAGACGGCGACTTCGTTGGCGTGGCTCATGGGCGGTGAGGTAGTGCGGTGGTTACTTCGCCGAGTCGGCGGCGATGATCTTGACGCTTTCGAGCACGACGGGACGCTGGGGCTTGCTGCCCTGCGGGCCGCCGACGGGGACTTTCTCGAGCTTGTCGAGGACGTCAAGTCCCTTGAGGACCTTGCCGAAGACGGTGTATTGGCGGTCGAGTTGCGCCGTCCGCTCGCGGGTGAAACAGATGAAGAACTGGCTGCCTGCGCTGTCGGGGTGCGCGCTGCGCGCCATTGAGAGCACGCCTTTGTCGTGCGGGCGGTCGTTGAACTCGGCCTTGATCTTGTAGCCCGGGTCGCCCGTGCCCCACTCGTTTTCCTTGGTCGGATCCTTTGTTTTCGGGTCGCCGAGTTGGATCATGAAACCGGGGATAAGCCGGTGCGACTGGGTCCCGTCGAAAAACTTGTCCTTCGAGAGCTTGATGAAGTTTTCGACGGTCTTGGGCGCGACCTCTGGCCAAAACTCGACGGTGATCTCGCCGAAATCCTTGAACTTGAGCACGGCGACTTCCTTGGCGGCTTTCTTGTCCTGCGCGCCGGCGGTGAACGCGAGCGCGATGGCGGCGAGGGCGGTCAGAGCGATGGTTTTCATGCGCGCGGAGGTTTCCACGGAAGCCGCGGCGTGTCACGCGCTGAATTGAGCCGCCCGCGCGGCTACGCGAAGGGAAGTGCGACCACGCGCGCCATTGAAGCGCCGGTGCCCGGGCTGAGCGTGAGTTCCGTGCCCATGACGCAGGCCTCGCGCCGCACATAGGCAAGCGCGATGTTCGCCTTCAACGCGGGCGAAGCGATGGCGGTCGTGACGAAGCCGGCTTCCTTGCCGTCCTTCAGGAGTTGCTCGCCGCGAGGCGGCAGGGGGGCGAGTTCGTCCGCGAGCCGCAAGCCGCAGAGCCTTCGTGCGACCTGTCCATAAGTGCGGATGCGCGCGATGACTTCCTGCCCGGCGTAGCAGCCCTTCGAGTAGCTGACCGCGCGCGACTCGATGCCGGCCTCGGGCGGAAGCGTGGTCTCATCCATGTCGGCGCCGAACCGCGGGATGCCCGCCTCGACGCGCGCCCATTCCAGCGCCTGCCAGCCCGCGGCCCGGCCGCCAACGTGGCGAGCGGCTTCGAGGAGTTTTTCCAGCAGTCCTGCGGTGGCTGACCCGGTCGCGAAGATGTCGAATCCCGCCGTGCCCGCGCGCGGAAGGTTCATCACAAGCTGTTGCCCAAGCGCGGCATCGTCAACCGAGACGGACGAGAGGTTGAGCCCGGGCGCTTCCGCGGGGAGGTCGGCGCGCGCAAGGAGTTCCGCCGCGCGCGGGCCTTGCACGCTCAAATGCCCGAAGTGCGGCGACGCGTCGAGCACCTGCACGTCGGAGGCGACGATGAACTTCTCGAGCCGGCCCGTGACCGCCGCGGCGAGGCCCGGCTCGAAATCGAGCAGGAGTTCATCTTGAAGGCGCCAGAGGTTGAGGTCGGATACCATCTTCGCGCGCGCGGTGACGAGCGCAGCGTAGCAGCCCGCGCCGGGCGCGAGCGCCTTCACGTCGTTGGTGACCTGCCCGTGAAGAAACGCGACGCGGTCCGCGCCCGTGAGGCAGAGCCGGCTGCGGAATCCGAGGTCGAACACAACCGCTCGCGAACGCAGCGCCGCGTGTTCGGCGGCTGCATCGCCGTAGTGGGAGACAACTTCGCAACCTTGCACCTCGGCGAAGGTCGCGCCGCGCGCGGCGTGAAGGTCGTGTAGGGCGAGCGGCCGCATCGTCGCGCGGGTTGGCGGGACGCGGCCTAATCCGCGCCGTCGTGGGTGAGGCCGCAGCGCACGCGGATCTTTCCCTGCGCGTCGCGGAGATCGGATTTCAACCGGTCGCGCTCGGCCTCCGAATCCACGATGTTGCATTTGCGAAGGGCCGTCATCCGGGCGTCCTCATCGGGCGGGAGTGGTGCGGTCACGGGGAGAGAATAACGAGGAGCCGCCCGGGTCGTCACGAATCTTCCGGCACCCCGCGCCCGTCGGCAGCAGGCCGCTGAGCGCCTTGACCTGCGCGAGCGCGTCTTGCAACTCGCGGATCAACCTCTCGCGTTCCTGTTCGGCGCGGTGCCGTGCCGTGCCGTGATGTCGCGGGAAGATGGCGGGCACCGCGGCGGGCTTGCCGCAAGGCGGGGCGTCCGGCTTCGGAGGAACCGGTCATGGAAAGCATGAATCGGTTGCGCCTTTCGCATCCGGGGCTTTCGGGGTTTCAGCCACTCGAGCCTCGCAATCGATGCCCCAGGTGACCGCGGGCTGCGGATGCGATCTCGCCGGGACCGAAATCCGGGCGGGAGTGCCAGACTTCGGAACCGCGCGCTTGAAAACCGGACCGCGCGTCCGCACAGTCCCGCCCGCATGAAGAGCTCGTTCACCGGCCCGGTGTTTGTTGTGCGCGACAACATCGACACCGACCAGATCATTCCCGCGCAATACCTGACGCTCGTCCCAACCATCCCCGCCGAATACGAGAAGCTCGGCTGTTACGCGCTCATCGGTCTGCCCGACTCGCTCTATCCGCAGCGCTTCGTCAAGGACGGCGCGCTCGACGCCGAGTTCCCGATCATCGTGGCGGGGCGGAATTTCGGCTGCGGCAGTTCGCGCGAGCACGCGCCCATCGCGCTCGGCTCGGCCGGTTGCCGCGTGGTGCTCGCAGAGGGGTTCGCGCGCATCTTCTTCCGCAACTGCGTCGCGACGGGCGAACTGTATCCCTGCGAACTTACCGCCCGGCTCTGCGACCACGTGAAGACCGGGGACGTGGTCACGGTGGACCTCGACGCGGCGACGGTGAGCGTCCACGCGACGGGCGAGGTGCATTCCTTCAAGCCGCTGGGCGACGTGCGGCCGGTGGTGGACGCCGGCGGGTTGTTCAACTACGCGCGGAAGTCGGGCATGATCCCGGCATAGGCGGTCAGGTTCGCGCGCCGCGCGGGCGGTTTTTGAATCCACTCTTGCCTCGGGCGGGAGCGTTTCCTTAGCCTTCACTCATGGCCAAAGTTCTGCTTGTGGATGACGATGTCACGATGGTGCACCTCGTCTCCGAGTTCCTGCGGGCCGAGGGTCACGAGGTGGTTCCCTTCACGAACGGCGCCGCCGCGATCGAGGCGATGGAGGCCGTCGCGCCGGAACTCGTCATCACCGACCTCTACCTCGACCAAAACCGCCCGCACGGCCTCGAGATGGTCGCCAAGGCGCGCACGCTCAACCCGCCCGCCACCGTGATCATGATCACCGGCTACGGCACGGTCGAAACCGCCGTGGAGGCCATGAAGAAGGGCGCTTACGACTATCTGGAGAAACCCTTCAAGATCGACAACCTCCGTCTCTGCGTGCAGCGCGCGCTGTCTTACAACACCGCCGTCTCCGAGAACCTCTACCTTCGCAAGCAGCTCAAGAAGAAGTATCAGTTCGACCAGATCATCGGCACGTCCGCGCCCATGCAGCGGGTCTTCAAGATGGTCGAGCGCGTCGCGGACACCGAGAGCACCATCCTCATCCTCGGCGAGAGCGGCACGGGCAAGGAGATGATCGCCAAGGCGCTCCATTTCAACAGCCGCCGGCAGTTCGCGCCGTTCATCCCGATCAACTGCACGGCGCTGCCCGAGGCACTGCTCGAGTCGGAGCTGTTCGGCCACCGCAAAGGCTCGTTCACCGGCGCGATCAACGACAAGAAGGGGCTGTTCCAGGAAGCCGAGGGCGGCACGATCTTCCTCGATGAGGTGGGCTCGATGTCGCCCGTGTTGCAGACGCGGCTGCTGCGCGTGCTGCAGGAGCGCGAAATCCGCCGCGTGGGCGACAACACGCCGATCTTCGTCAACGTGCGTGTCATCGCCGCCACCAACGAGCCGCTCGAGAAGAAAATCCAGGACGGCACCTTCCGCGAGGACCTCTACTACCGGCTCAACGTGATCTCGATCACGCTGCCGCCGTTGCGTGAGCGCAAGGATGACATCGCGCTGCTTGTCGGCCACTTCCTGCGCAGCAAGTCCGCGCGTTCCGGCAACACCTGCCGCATCACCTGCCGGGTCATGGACGTGCTGCACGCGCACGACTGGCATGGAAACGTCCGCGAACTTGAGAACGCCATCGAGCGCGCCGCCGCGCTCTGCGAGGGCGAAGTCATCCGCGTCGCCGACCTTCCGCCGTTGCTGCAAAACGCCGCCAAGCCTGGCGCGGATGAATCGGAAATCCTCTCGCTCGCCGGCGACACGCAGACCTATTCGCGCGCCTCGCTGCCCGGGAAGGCCGACGCGGCGACCGCCAGAACCGCGGCGACGGAAGCTCCCGCCGGCGGCCTCGCGCCGCTCGGCGCGCTCAAGGACTTCGTGCACGAGCAGGAAGCCGCCTACATCAACCGCGCCCTCGCGCAGTGCGGTGGCGACAAGGACAGGGCCGCCGCGTTGCTCGGCATCAGCCTCGCCACGCTCTACCGGAAGCTCGCCGAAGGGGAGGCCTAGCAGGTCCGCGCGAACTTCGCGAGAGCGTCACCCGCTCCGCTCAATTCACGAACGACAGCTCGTTCGTCTCCAGAATCACCTGCGCGAGTTTTTGCCACGAGGTGAGGCGGCGTTTGTCGGCGGACTTGCCGAAATCGCGGGAGGCGTCCCACGTCTTTTCAACCTTCACCTCGGCGCCGTTGATGGTGATCAGTGAAATCACGGGCGCCCAGGTGAACGCGTCGAAGCGGTCGTTCGTTCGGCAGTCCACCACGAAATCAATGGTGTCCCCCGCTTTGATGGCGAGGCGCGGCACGCGCGTGGTCACCGAGTTGCCGTTGGCAGCGAACGTGCCAAGCACACCCGCAAGGCTCGACACGATCCGCCCCTGCACGCCGTCGCCCCCGCCGCCGCGAGTCGAGATCGTGCCGTCGATGGACACGACACCCTCGTCGGTCGCAATCCAGCGGCGGATGGCCGCGTATTGGGGGGTGGGACCGGGCACGCCGCCGTTGGCGCTGAGGTTGAGGTTGCGGTAGCGGCTGTCGGGGAAACTCTGTCCGGCCTGCCAGAAGGCGCCGGTGTATTTCGCCATCGGCCAGAAGTAGCCGGTGCGCCCCGTGCGGGCGTCCACCGCGCCCCAGCCGTGTTCCCACGGGGATTGGCCGGGCAGCGGCGTCCTGGGCATGCGGGCCTCGAGCGCGAGGTATTCGAGACCGAGCCGCAGCTCGGTGTCCGAGGCGGCGCGCGAGTAGATGAGCCGGTAGAGGAGCTTGATGCGGTCGGCGTCGGTGCCCGCGTTCTTGAAGTCGTCGCGGTTCACCATGTGCATCGCCTGCTCGATGACGAGCGGGCTGTTCATCATGAAAAGCGCCTGTTGCGGGATGATGGTGGCGGTGCGCTGCCCGGTGCTGAGGTCGGGATTCGCGAAGTCGAACGCGACAAACATGTTCCCGACGTTTGCGCGGTCGATGAACCCGTAGATGCTGCGCCGCTCGGAATAGGCGCGGATTTCCTGCCGCGCCGTGGCACCGGGCATCTGCGCGGCGGCAGGCTCGGTGCCGACGGGGATGTCGAGCCTCACGCCCGCGCCGCCCATCGTGAAGTCCAGCTTGCCGCCGATGTGAAGGAGGGTGTCGCGCAGCGCCTCGAAGTCGAGCTTGCGGCGGTTCTGCTGCCAGAGCCACTTGTTGTCGGGGTCGATTTGCGCGTGTTTCGGGATGTCGTCGCTCGACTGCTGCCACACGGCGGAGAGCAGAATGTGCCGCTGGAGTTTCTTGATGGACCAGCCGTCCTCGATGAATTTCCACGCGAGGTAATCCAGCAGCTCGGGATGCGTCGGCGGCTCGCTGCGCAGCCCGAAGTCGTCCGGCGTGCGGACGAGTCCCTCGCCAAACTGATGCTGCCAGATGCGGTTGACGATGACGCGCGGCGTGACGGGATTGTCCGCGGTGGCGATGGACTTGGCCAACTCGAGCCGGCCGCTGCCGTCGCGGAACGGTTCACGGTTCTCGCCGGACAGGACTTCGAGGAAGCGGCGCGGGACCAGCGGCCCGCGGCTGCCCTGGTTGCCCTTGATGAAGATGTTCGAGTCGCGCGGCGAGTCGCGGTCGTTGAGCACGACGGCCCGCGGTGGCGCGCCGGGATGCGTGGACTTGACGGAGTTGATGGCCCGACGGAGCTCGGCGAGTTTCATCCGCACCTGCGCGTCGCGCATGATGAGCGCCTGCACGAGCCGGTCCACGCGCTCGGTGTCGAACAGGAACATCGGCGAGTCGCGGTCATAAAACACGCGGCGCATCTGCTCCTGCGCGGCGTCGGCAAGCGCCGGCTCGGGCGGCGGGGTGTCGGCGGTTTTCTTGCGGAGTTCGTGCGACTTGAGCACGTCAATCCACCGGCGCTCCATCTCGGCGAACTGGCGCTGGTAGTAGGCCGCGAGCGGCGCAAGGCTCATCGGTGGCGAGGTGAACCCCCGTGCCACGGCGGCGTTGAGCGGGCGCTCGGGGTCGTTGTTCGCGCGGAACTTCGGCGCGAGCTCGCGCGACTTCGCGGCGAAATCCTCCGCGGGCAGTTTCGAATAGGCGATCCATGGCGCGAAGACCGGGTGGTGAGCCGTCTCCCATTTCTTCAGCGCATCACGCCAGACCGTTGCGATTGACGGCTCGAGCCGCCGCCGCTGCATGAATGGGTTGAAGCCGAGGCTGTTCGTCGGGTTCGCGAATTCCGCCACCGCCAGCAGGTAATCGCCGACGCGCCCGGTGACTTCGACGCGCGCGCGGTCGCGCAACGTGGCGCGAAATTCCGACTCCTCCTTCTCTGCATCCGCGATGGCCCTCAAGTAATCCGCGCGCGCCGTGGTGTTGGTGCCCACGTCCAGCTCGACGCCCTCGGCGGGCTCCACGCTGCTCGAGAAGATGCCGTGCAGCGAGTAGTAGTCCGCCGTGGGGATGGGGTCGAACTTGTGGTCGTGGCATCGCGCGCACGTCACGGTCAAGCCCATGAGTCCCTTGGCCACGACATCGATGCGGTCGTCGATGATGTCGTTCTGATTTCCGCCGAAGCGGTTGCCAAGCGTCAGGTAGCCGAGCGCGGGAAGGTGCTGTTTGCCACCGTTTGTCGCGAGGCGGTCCGCCGCGAGTTGAAGCTGGACGAAGCGGTCGTAAGGCATGTCGTCGTTGAACGCCTTGATGACCCAGTCGCGATACGTGTGCGAGTGGACAAACCGCTGCTCCTGGTTGCCTTGTATGCGGCCCTTGGTGTCGGCGTAGCGCGCAATGTCCAGCCAGTGCCGGGCCCAGCGCTCGCCATACCGCGGCGAGTCGAGCAGCCGGTCCACCACTTTCGCGAACGCCCCGGGCGAAGCGTCAGCGAGAAAGTCATCCACTTCCGCAATCGTCGGTGGAAGCCCCGTGAGGTTGTAGCTCGCGCGGCGCAGCAGCGTGATCTTGTCCGCCCGCGGCGAGGGCGTGAGCGACTTCTCCTGAAGTTTCGCGAGCACGAATTGGTCGATGACGGTCCGGCACCACTGGTCCTGGTCCTTTGGCGCCGGGAAGACGGGCTTGAAGAGCGGCTGAAAGGCCCAGTGATTCTTGGCCCGCGCCTTGTCGACTTCGTAGCGGTCCACGCGATCGGGCTTGTCGCGCGGATCAGGCGCGCCCATGCGGACCCACTGCTCGATGTCGGCGATGATGTGCGGCGGGAGTTTCTTGTCGCCCGGCGGCATCGCGGTGTCCTTGTCCTTGTAGCGAATGGCCTTGATGAGAAGGCTGCGGTCGAGATTGCCGGGAATGATCGCGGGGCCCGAACTGCCGCCCTTGAGCACCCCGTCGCGCGAATCGAGATACAGGCCGCCTTTCACCTTGTCGGCGGTTGAACTGTGGCACTTGTAACAGTGCTCGATGAGCACGGGCCGGACGCGTTTCTCGAAGAACCCCAGTTGCTGCGCAGTGAGCCGGGCGGGCGCGGAATGCGCCGTGATCGAACCCACCGCGGCGCCGAGAAGCACCGCAACCCGGGCCGCGGCTGCAGCCCGGCTTCGCCCGCAACCGTGCGGCCGGTCCGGAATCGCTCGCGTGGATGGGGGTGCGGTCATTCGGCTTGGTGCTGTCCCTACTATTTGGGGACACCGCGCGTTTTGCAACCGGCAGATTTGCCCGGCGTTGAATACCAAGTCCGCACGCCAAGTCTCTGCTCTGCTCGTGCCATGAAGCAGGCCCAATTCACCGTCCGACACAAAGTTTTCCCCGCGTGCTCATTCGCGCTCGCACTGCTGCTCGCCGCCTGCTCCGCGCCCGCGGCGCCGGCCCACGCCGAGTTCCAGAAAGTCGGCGTCGCGTTCATGGAAAAGCACTGCTTCGAGTGCCATGGCAGGAAGTCCACGAAGGCGGACTTGAACCTGCTCAAGCACGACAAGGCCGATGCCGCAATCCTTCAGAATCGCAAGCTGTGGCTCAACGTCCTCACCCAGGTCGGCGTGGGCGAGATGCCGCCCAAGAAGCAGCCGCGCCCGACGCCCGCGGAAGTCACCGCGTTCGTTGCCGCGGTGGAGTCCGCCATGGAGCGCGCCGAGGCGAAGCTCCCGCTCGACCCGGGCCGCGTCACGCTGCGCCGGCTCAACCGCACCGAATACGCGAACACCGTGCGCGACCTGCTGCTGGTGGATTTCAATCCCGCGGAGGATTTCCCCGCGGACGACATCGGGCACGGCTTTGACAACATCGGCGACGTGCTGAGCCTCTCGCCATTGCTGATGGAGCGCTACCTCGCCGCGGCCGAGGCGATTTCGCAGCGCGTGATTTTTGAAAACCCGCCCAAGCCCGCCACGCGCCACCTCGCCGGCCGCTTTCTCCAGCCGAACAACGCGCAGACTTCGCAGGACCGCTTCCGCGTGATGGAGCCGACGAACAGCCAGCCGGTCCACTCCGGGCCGTTTGCCGCGCCGGGCGACTACTTGAAGCTCACGGCGGACGCGGAGCTCATCCTGCGCGCCACGCTTTACGCGCAGCCGCGCGGCGAATCGCCCGTGAAGGTCGCCCTGTTCGTGCAGGGGCAGAACCTCCCCGGCTCCGCGACGGACGCCGAAGTCGGCGAGTTCGCGGGCGCGGGCGCGGCGTCGATGAAGCCGCTGAAAATCTTGAAGACCTTCGAGATTACGGCGCGCACCGCGGCCAGTCCTCAAGTGATCGAGTTCCGTGTGAGCCGAATGGCCGGCATCAATCGCGCCGGCGTCGCGCTGCTCAAGCCGCCCGCGGGCGAGGAGCCGGCGAAGCTGCTCATCGAGCACATCTGGAGCGAAGGCCCGCTCGAGACGCGGCCGCCGTCGCATCTCATGATCCTCGGCAGCTCGACCAACCTGCCGCCCGCCGAGAAGACCCGCGAGGTGCTCACCCGCCTGCTCACGCGCGGGTATCGCCGGCCCGCGACGGCGTCTGAAGTCGCGGCGATGACGCGCCTCGTCGACGGCGCGGTCGCGTCCGGACGCAAGTGGGAGGGCGGCCTGCAGCTCGCGATCCAGGCCATGCTGTGCTCGCCCAAGTTTCTCTTCCGTGTCGAGCTCGATGACCGGCCGCAGACGAAGCAGCCGCACCCGCTCGACGAATTCCAGCTCGCCTCACGCCTGAGCTACTTCCTCTGGAGCACGATGCCGGACGAGGAACTGTCCGCGCTCGCGACGAAAGGCCAGCTCACCGCGAACCTCGAACCGCAGGTGAAAAGGATGCTGAAGGACAAACGCGCCGAGGCGCTCGTCCAGAACTTCGCGATGCAGTGGCTGCAATTGAAGCGGCTGCAGGACTTCGCGCCCGACGCGAAGCTGTTCCCCGGATTCAACGACGGCCTGCGCCGCTCGATGCTGCGCGAGACGGAACTCTTCCTCGGCGAGATCGTCCACGAGGACCGCAGCGTGCTGGACTTGCTGGACGCCGACTTCACCTATGTGAACGACGCGCTCGCGCGGCACTACGGGTTGCAACCGGACGGCGGGCGGCGCCTCCAGCAGCAGCAGGACTTCCGGCGCGTCGCGCTTGCCACGAAGGAGCGCGGCGGGTTGCTCGCGCAGGCGAGTGTGCTCACCGTCACCTCGAATCCCACCCGCACCTCACCCGTGAAGCGCGGCCGGTGGGTGCTCGAACAGTTGCTCGGCACGCCGCCGCCGCCGCCGCCGCCCAACGTCCCTGAACTCGAGGGACAGAAGCGTCTCACCGGCACGCTCCGACAGCGAATGGAACAGCACCGCGAGAACCCGAGCTGCGCGAGTTGCCACACGCAGATGGACGCGATGGGCTTCGCGCTCGAGAACTTCAACGCCATCGGCGCGTGGCGCACGAGCGACGGCGAGGGCAGGATCGACGCGTCGGGCACGCTGCCCGACGGCCGCGCGTTCAACGGTCCCGCCGAGTTGAAGGCGGTGCTCAAGGAAAAGAAGGAGCTGTTCACTCGCAATCTCGCCGAAAGGATGCTCACCTACGCGCTCGGCCGCGGGCTGGAATACTACGACGCGCGCGCCGTGCGCCAGATCACCACGCAGGCCGCCAAGGAGGACCACAGGTTCTCCGCGCTCGTGGTGGCGATCGTGAAGAGTGACCCGTTCCGTCTGCGACGCGGCAAAGACCTCGCCAACGCGGCGGCGAAGGCGGAGTGATTCGCCGCGCCGGGCTTACTTGCGCGGCGCCGGAATTCCGGGAGATTGTTCCGGCGCCTCCGCTTCGAGCGCGCGCGCAAGCCCCTTCTCCTCGAGCCGGTATCGCACGTAATCCCTCGTGACTCCGAGCAGCCGCGCGGCGGCGGTCACGTTGTGCTTCGTTGCCTTCAACGCCATCAACACGAGGCGGTTGATCGCAGACTCCAGGTCGAAGCCGCCGCCCGCGGGAAAATGAAACGCGGGATTGAGCCAGTCGCCTTCCGGGCCGGGTTTTGCAGCGGCTTCCGGCACCGCCGCCGCGGCGGCGAGGTTCGGAAAGTCCAGCACCGGGCTCTCCTCGAACACGATGGCGCGCTCGAGCGTGTGGGCGAGTTCGCGGATGTTCCCCGGCCAGCGGTGCGCGAGAAGCCGGCGCCGGTCACGTCCGAGCCGAATCTCTCGAGAGACGCGGCGACGTGCTGCCGCCACAGCGGTTCGTCATCGAGCACAAGGACGGATAGGCCTTCGAGCGGGGACGCAGGCATTTACTTATCCACTCGTTTCCCCGCCTTTTCC
>VHCN01000082.1 GCA_016871675.1 Verrucomicrobiota bacterium | reverse complement strand
AGAAAACTCGCCCCCGGCGCTACCGCTGCTCCGGCCGCCCCTGGATCAGCTCGCCCAGCCGCTTGTTCAACGTCTCCTGATCCTTCGCCACGTCGCCGATGGCGCCGATGCTGTCGCCGACGCGGGCCATGAGGTCGGCGCGCTTGTCGGCCTCGCTCACGACTTTCGCGACGTAGTGGTCGCTCGAACCGATGCCCGGGCCGGTGACGTTGTTGTTGTCTCGCGCCTCGATCCACCATTCGATCGTCGCGCCCTCGGGCGGCGGCGGCTTGAGTCCGCCGACGTGGAAATCGTAACGGTTGCGCACTCCGCGCTGCGACTTGTCGGCGAGCAGCAGCTCGATGCCCTTCGCCTCGCCGTCATCCACTTTGTAGCGCAGGAAAACCTGGCTCACGGCGAAATCGTCCAGCGCCTCGAAGCCCACGAGCACGCGCGCCTGCTGCGTGATGAGCTCCTCCTTGCGGTCGGGAAACGTGATGCGCACCGCGGGTGCGCGGTCGGGCAGCAGGTCAATGCGATAGACGGCCTCGTCCTTCGACGTCATGTCGAACTTGTCCACGAGCTGCACCATGAAGCCCGTGAGCGCGTTGGTCGGGATGGCGAACTCGCCCTCCATCTCGGACGGTTTGCCGGCGACGGGCTTGAGCGGCACCTCGCGGTCGAGGCCGATGAGCTTGATGGCGCCGCGCGCGACGTCCTTGCTGGCGGTGACGCTGAGCCTGAGGCGGCTGCCCGAAAGCAGCGTGAGATCGCCGAGCACGCGGCGCACGGTCCCGAGCCCGGTGTAGGCGGGGTAATCTTGCGTGCAGTCAATCTTCGCCACGGTCGGCCGCACGATGGTCTCGACGCGGGCCTTCGGGCTGCGGCCGTCCCCGAGGTGGATTGCGTAGTCGAAGCTGTCCTGCACGTTTTCGAGTGTGAGGTCGAAGTAACTCCTGTTGGTCCGGGTCTGCTCGATCGCGAACTCCTGCGAGCGGCCGGAGGAATACTTCACCTCGAGCCGGCCGGTTTCGGGAATGGCGCCCTTTGCGTGCGCCCACAACCGGACGCCGTCGCCGCGGCCGATGCGAACGCTGCCGCTGAACTCCGCCACGCGCGTCTTGCGCGGCACGGGCGTCTCGCGCGAGAGCAGCGCGCGCGCAAGCAGGTCGCGGCTCACGTCCTCGCCCTTCACGAACAGGAACCCCGCGATGCCGACGCTGACGATGGCCCAGGCGATGAAGCGCCGGAACTGCCGGGTGGAGACGACCTCGTTGAAGTCCACCGGCCGCGCGAGCCGCTCGGTTTCCTCGACGAGCGCCTCGACCAGCTCGGACGAGGTGCCGGGCTGCACCGCGTCCGCGCGCGTGAGCTGGAGCGACGCGATGAGGCGCGTCTGAAACTGCGGCTTGCCGTGCTCAACCATCAGCGCGACCGTGTCGTCATCCGGGCTCCGGACAAACGGCAGCACGATGTGCCGCGTGACGAGGAAGCCCACCGCACCGAGCTCCGCCGTGAAAAGGAGTGCGCGCAAGGCCCACGGGAAGTCGAGCCACCAGTCGAGCAAACAACTCGCGAGCAACAGCGCCGACGCGAGCGCAAGCGCGCCGAACACGCCCGTGCCCGCCGCGACCGACAGGTGCATGCGCCGGACCGCGGCGATCTTCCCCAGCAGCGAAGCGCGGGGCGTCAGCGGAGCGCGGGCGATTCTCGCTTGTTCCGGTGCGGCGGTCATTTCAAGTGCGACAATTTGCGGAGGACCCACTCGACGGTGATGAGCAGGAGCATCAGCAGGAAATACAGCGGCGAGGCCCACAGCTCGACTTCGAGGGGCGAGCGCACGCGGTCGGTCCCGGCCTTGATGGCGTCGGGCAGCTTGTGGAGGTCTTCCTCGCGGAAGAACGCGCCGCCGCTCAGCGCGGCCATCTCGCGCAGCAGCGTCTCGCTCATCGCGGTCTCGCCCAGCTCGAACTGCGGCGCCGTCACGTTGAAATCGAGCCGCGTGTCGGGGTCCAGGTCGGTCCAGAACCTGTAGTTTCCCGGCGCGGGCGCGACGAATTCGCCGCGATACACGCCCTGCTGCTCCGGCACCGGCCGCAACGAAACCTCGGTCGGGGCGCCGGTGTCTCCGGCGCGCAATGAGAACAAGCCCCTGACCGCCGGGTCGGTCACCGGCTCGAAGCCCGCGCGATACAGGCGCGCGAAGAGGTTCACGCGGTCGCCGGTGACGAAGTTCTGCCGGTCGGTGGTGAGCTGCGTCTTGCGCGAGCCGCCGATGAGGTGCGGCAACGCGAGCCGCTGCGCGATCTGGCTCCAGAACGCCGTGTAGTGCGCGTCGCCGACGTTCTTGCGCCAGCGCCAGGTGTTGTCGGTCCCGACGAACATCGCCTGGCCGAGGCCGTATTGCTGGAGCGCGACGACGGGCATGGGGCCGAATCGCGACGCCTTCAGCGGGTCGGGGTCCACGAGCAGCACTTCCGCGCCGGGCTTCGCGCGGGCCACGCGCGCGGCCCAGTAGATCGGCGGCAGTTCCTTCCAGAACGCGGCGCTTTCGTCCTCCTTGTCCGCGAGGCGCAGCATCGTGCTCGTGCGGCCCGCGGTCGTGAGCGCAAGGCGGATGGGCTTCTCCGCGATGGTCTCGCCGGCTGACACGGACTCGGCCGGCGCGGCGTCGAACTCGACCGGCAGCAACTGCTCGATGGGCGTGCGCCGATACGCGCCGGGGCTGAAGCGCTTGCCCGCGACCATCAGGAACGCGCCGCCGAACTTCGACACGTATTCGTTAAGGTTGCGCATCTGTTCGGGCGTGAGCGTGCGCGGGTCCACGTCGCCAAACACGACAAGGTCGAACGTGTAGAGCTCCTCCTTCGTCGCGGGGAAGCGCTCGAGGAACGACACGTGGTCGCCCCGGGTGATGGACGGGTCGCCCTCGAAGAGCACGGTCTTGGACTCGATGCGCCGGTCGCGTGTGAGCATCGCGTGCAGGTAGCGGAACTCCCAGCGCGGCGACTGCTCCACGAGCAGCACCTTGATCTTCGTGTCGATCACGCGCAGGTGCTGCGCGCGCGCGTTGTTGTCCTTCACCGTCTCGTCGTCGCGCGGCGTGATGGAGGCGGTCATCTCGAAATCGCCCTGGTCCTGCGGCGTGAACTGCATCGGCACGACCTGCTCGCCGTCGGGGCCGAAGGTGATTTCCTTTTCGTCCACCTTCGTGTCGCCGAGCTTCAACACGATGCGCGCCTTTTCGCCGTTCAAGCCCTGGGAGCGGACGCGCACGTTCACGAGCACCTCGTCCTTCACGAAGCTGACCTCGGGCGCGAAGAGGTTCGCGACGATGATGTCGCGCGGGCTCGTGATGCCGACGCCCCAGATGTAGAGCGGCGCGCCTTCCTGCCTTGCGAGCGCGGCGGCTTCGCGCGGGGAGGTGCCGGTGTTGTTCGCGCCGTCGGTGATGAGCACCACGCCCGCGAGCGGCTGGCCGCGCTTGGCCTTGACGACCTCGGTGAGCGCGTCGCCGAGCGGAGTCGTCGGGCTCGTGGCGGCGAGGCGGTCCACCCATTCAAACTCGCGGATGCCGGCCTTGCGGCGCGCCTGCTTCGCCTCGCCGGCGGGCGTGTTCGTGACCTCGGTTTTCGAGCGCGGCAGCGCGTTCACACGCTGGCCGAAGCTGAACGGGACGATCTCGAACTCGAGGTCGAGGCGCGGCAACAGGTCGAGCCGCTCGTTTTTGAGCGCGCCGCGGACGACGTCGAGCCGTGAGAGCTGGTCGTATTCGGCGTTGCGTCCGGGCGGGAGCGATGGCGCGAGGCCCTTGTGCGCGTCGAGGCCGCCCTTCGCGATGGCGGCGCGCTTCACGTCATCGGGCGCGACGCGCGGGTCCTTGATTTGCATCGAGGACGAGGCGTCCACGAGCACGAGGCACGCGCGGCGGATGCTGCCCTCGACGGTGAACGCGAGGACGGGCCGGAGCAGCAGCAGGATGACCGACGCGAGGAAGGCCATGCGCAGGGCGGTGAGCGCAAAGCGGCGGGACGCCGAAAGCGCGACGGGCGAGTTGCGATACGTCCACCACGTGAGCGCCCCGAGCGCGAGCGCGAGGAACACCACCCAGCCGACGCCCGCGCCGCCGTGAAACGTGAGTTTCACGCCGGCGATGTCGCCTGCCGCCTCGACGCGCGCGCCGAGAAGTTTGAGGAGCAAATCGTTCATGCGGCCGGACACCACGAATGGACGCGAATGGACGCGAGTGAAGGCCCGGGGGAGGTGGGGCTGACACTGGTGGCAAGGGTTTGCACGAATTCGGAGCGGATCAGCCCCAATTGGCGGGCTCCGGGCCTGTCTGGTTCGTGTCGATTCGTGTCCATTCGCGGTTACTTCGAGCGGCTAAAGTATTGCGCGAGGAACGTCTCCAACCCCGCGAGGAGCATCGCGAGCAGGGCGACGGGCAGCCAATACTCTGAGCCGAGGCGCTCCTTCTCGACCATCTCGCGCAAGGAGAGGGTCGGGTTCCAGCGGATCACGCGCGCGGATTCGCCCAGCGCGCGCAGTTCGTCGGGCGTGACTTCGGTGAGGTCCGATTCGACGGGGTCGGGTTGCGTGGCGAACTTCAGCACGGCGGGCGGCTCGGCGATGGAGATTTCATAGACGCCCGCGCGGTCGGTGATGTCGTATTGAAGCATGGGCAAGCCGCCCGCGAGTTCGATCTTGCGAAGCTCGCGCGCGCCGCCGCTGTGCGCGGGGCTGAGGATGACGGCGTCCTTGCCGAGCCACTCGGCGGCCATGCGCCGGGCGAAGCCCTGGCCGACGCGCAGGTTCAAGCCTTCGTCCTGTCGCTGCACAACCGAGGCAAGTGTGCGGTGAAGCAGCGGCACAAACGCGGGCCGCACAGGCAGGTCGTTCCACGTCGTCGTCGCGGTGCTGCTGAAGAGGATGACGCGGCCGAGCCCCCACGGGCGCTCGACGGCGGCGGGGGAGTGGTCGGAGTATCGGAGGATGACTTTTGAGACGCCAGCGTCGGGCACGGGATTTGTCGGAGCTTGGGAGAGTGGGATGGCGGGAGAGCGGGATTTTTCACCCTCCCTCTTGCCCGCCGGCTCACTCGTGGTCGGAGGCAACTGCAACTCGAACGCGCGGAAGAACCGGGCGGAGTTCAACTGGCCCGAGCCGGGGTCGTTCCAGATGGTCACGATCGGATGGTCGTAGCCCTTGGATTGCAGGGTGATGAACTGGTCCTCCTGTGTCGCGTCGCCGCGCGGTTCGCCGAGCGTGGCGGGCAGGATGTTCGAGCGTTTGTGCAACTGGTCGTTGTAGAATGCCACGTTCACCTTCGCGCCGGGGAAGATGAGCAACCCGCCGCCGCGACGGAGGTATTGCTCGAAGGTCGTCACGAGCGACGCGGGGAACTCCGGCACGTTCGCGAGCACCACGGCGTCGAAGTCGTCGAGCCGCTGCTCCGCAAGGTCGGCCACCGGGATGATGGCGGGCTTGATGAAGTAGCCCTCGGCTTCCTCGGGCACAACCGGCACGAGCGCGTGCGCGAGGAAGAACGTCTCGGCATCGCGCGGCTCGGCGCCGGGGTTGCCGTCCACGAGCAGCACGCGCACCTCGCGCAGCGCGCGGACGCTGAGCGTGCGCCGGTTGTCGGCGGCGAAGCGGTCGTCGGGGATGCGCGCGGTGATGGAATGGAAGCCCTCGGTCCGCAGCCGCGCGAAGAGCGACACGGCGCGCGATTCGCCCGCGGGAATGTTCGGGATGACGACGTCATCGCCCGGCGGTTCGGCGTTCACCTGCAACGTGACCCTCACGCCGGTGGCCTCGTGCTTGCCGTGATTGGTCACGCGGGCTTCGAAGCGCAACGGGCGGTTCACCGGCGTGAGGCCGCCCGTCACGCGCAGGTCGGTGACGCCGAGATTGCGCTCCTCCGGCTCGCCGACGAGCACCACGCGCGTCTGCACGGACTGGTCGCCGCGCGCGTCCTTCGCCTTGGCGAGAAGCTTCTGGATGTCGCCGAGCTGGCGCCACGCGGACTGCTGGCCGTCGGTGATGACATAGACCTCCTTGCCGAGCGACGTGCGGCCGCGCAGCGTTTCGTGGGCCTTTTCGATGGCGGCGAAGAGGTCGGTGGCGCGGTCGGAGAGCGGCGCGTCGCGAATCACCTTGCGCGCGAGGTTCAGGTCGTGCGTCGGCTCGGGGATGGCGGCGTTCACGCCGTCGGACGCGAGGAAGACCGCGGCGGCTGAGCCGGTGGGCAGGGTGTCGAGGACTTGCTCGGCGGCCTTGCGGCCCTTGTCGAAGCGCTGCTGCAAGCCGTCGCTCACGCCCATGCTCGCGGAGTTGTCGAGGACGATGACGGCGGTGACCTTGGACTGGCCGAAGAGGTCGCTCGTGCTGGAGCGCATGGCGGGGCGGGCGAGCGCGAGCGCGAGCAGCAACAGGAGCAGGCAGCGGAGCGCGAGCAGGATCATGTCCTCGATCTCCATGCGCCGCCGGTTCTGTTCCATGGACACCTTCACGAAGCGCATCGCGGCCCAGACGACCTTCTGGAATTTCCGCCGGTTGAGCAGGTGAATGATGATGGGAACCGCGACGGCGGCGCCGGCCCAGAGCAGGAGGGGGTTGAGGAAGCTCATGCTCAGCGCGTTGTCGTCTTCAAACGAAACGCCAGGTAGCCGGCGAGCACTTCGTGCAGCGCGTGGCCCGTGTTCACCGGGACGTAATGGCAGTGGTTCTTCTCGCACCCTTCGCGCACGCGCGTGCGGAAGCCCTCGAGTTCGCGCAGGTAGCTCTTGCGGATTTCCTGCGGGCGCGTGAGCAGCTTCGGGATGGCTTCGAGCCCCTCGAACTCGACGAGGCCCGTGAAGGGAAACTCCAGCTCGAACGGGTCGAGCGTGTGGAAGACGATCACCTCGTTGCCGCCGAAGCGGAGGTGCTGGATGCCGTCGAGGATCTTCTGCTCGTCGTCGAAGAGGTCGCTGATGATGATGACGATGCCCTTGCGGCGGATCTGGCGCGCCATGTCGTGCAGGACCTCGGCGATGTTCGTCTGGTGCTGCGGCTGGAAGCCCGCGAGCGTGGCCATCGTCTTGTGGATCATCGAGTGGCTGTTGCTCCGCGGCAGATACTCGCGCGTGACCGTGTCGAAGATGTCGAGCGCCACGGCGTCGCGCTGGTGCAAGATCACGTAGCTGAGGCACGCGGCGATCATCTTGCCGTAGCCGAGCTTGGTCAGCCTGCCCGAGCCGTATTTCATGGACTCGGAACCATCGAGGAGGATGTGCGCGACGTAGTTGGTCTCCTGCTCGTATTGCTTGATGTAGTAGCGGTCGGTGCGGCCGAGGACCTTCCAGTCGAGGTGGCGCAGGTCGTCGCCGTGCGAATACTCGCGGTGCTGCGCAAACTCGATGGCGAAGCCGCGGTAAGGCGACTTGTGCTCGCCCGCCATGTAGCCCTCGACGAGCAGGCGCGCGTGCAGGCCGAGCGATTCCGCGCGCGAAATCGCGACCGGGTCGAGCAGCGCGTCAATGTGGGCCTTGTCCATCGTGGCGTTTGGGGTTCACCACAGAGGCACAGAAGGCGCAGGGAGGAATCTCACCGGTGAAGGCTCCTGTCTCTCGGTGGCGGGGCGTTACGCCAGCTTCTCGTCCTTCGGAATCGCCTCCAGGATTTTACGCGTGATGTCGTCGGGGGTGACGCCTTCGCTCTGCGCGGCGAAGTTCGGGATGATGCGGTGGCGCAGCACGGGCAGCGCGACGCTGGCGACGTCGTGGCAGCTCACGTGGAACTGCCCGCGCAACATCGCGCGCGCCTTCGCGGCCATGATGAGGTTGAGGCTCGCGCGCGGGCCCGCGCCCCACGAGAGCCACTTCTTGCAGAAGTCGAGCGCCTCGGGCGCCTTCGGGCGCGTGACGCGGACAATCTTCTCCGCGTAGGCGAACACATGGTCGCTCACCGGCATGCGGCGCACGGTGGCCTGCACGTCGAGGATGTCCTGCTCGGTCAGCACCGCCTGCGGTTTGGCGGGCTCAACGCCGGTGGCCATTTTCATGATGGCGAGTTCCTCCTGCGTGCTCGGGTAATCCACCATGACCATGAACATGAAACGGTCGAGCTGCGCTTCGGGGAGCGGATACGTGCCTTCCTGCTCGATGGGATTCTGCGTGGCGAGCACGAAGAACGGGTTCGGCAGCGGATGGTCCACGCCGCCGACGGTGACCTTGCGTTCCTGCATGGATTCGAGCATCGCGGCCTGCGTCTTGGGCGGCGTGCGGTTGATTTCGTCGGCGAGGATGATGTTCGCGAAGATGGGCCCCTTGAGGAAGCGGAACTCGCGCTGGTTCGTGGCCGGGTCCTGATAGATGACCTCGGTGCCGGTGATGTCGCTCGGCATCAGGTCGGGCGTGAACTGGATGCGCTTGAACGAGAGGTGCAGCGTCTGCGCAAGCGTCGAGACGAGCAGCGTCTTGGCGAGGCCGGGCACGCCGACGAGCAGCGCGTGGCTGCGCGTGAAGATGGCGATGAGCACCTCCTCGACGACGGCGTCCTGGCCGACGATGACTTTGGAGAGTTCGCCGCGGATGGTGGCGCTGGCCTTGCGGAGCTGGTCCACGGCGAGCAGGTCTTTCTTGTCGATTTGAACGGTGGGATCAGGGGTGGCGCTCATGAAGCGATGGGGGGGTGTTGCGTTCCGTCATTGCGTGAAACGGCGGACATTCGAGGGCAGCGCGGAGTGAATTGCCACCCAAATCTTGCCGGAACACGGGACGGCTGACGCGAGGTGCTCGGGTGAAATTCACGGGCACCCGCGAAGGGCCGCGGTCTGCGCGGGTTCGCGCGGATTTCGAGCCGCGCCCGATTCCACGCTACTTCTTTTTCTCGTCCTTCTTCGCGGGCGGTTCGGGCGCCTTCGGGAGGTCCGCGAGATTCCAACCCGTCGCGACCTCGACCGTGGGCAGCACCTGCTTGATCGAGTTCACGCCGTTGGTCGTCACTTTGCTCTGCCACACGTAGAGGCTCCGCAGGAACTTCATGTCCTTGAGTTCGCCGAGTCCCGCGTCGCTGACTTGCGTGCCGAAAAGATTCAGGTAGGTGAGGTTGCGAAGGCGCGCGAGGTGGCGCATCCCGGCGTCGGTCACGGCCGTTTGCTCGAGGTGGAGCCGCGTGAGGTTGGTGAGGTTCGCGAGGCTCGCGAGGCCGGCGTCGGTGATCTTCGTCGTGGCGAGGTTCAAGTCGGTGAGGCTCTTCACGTCCTTGAGTTGGGCGAGCGTGGCATCGGTGACGTTGGTGCCGAGCAGCCGCAGGTTGAGCATCGTCCACGGGACGTTCAAGGCGACCGGCCGGACCTCGATGCCCTTGGCGGCGAGCGCGGCGATGGCCTTGGTCTCGGCGGTGGTTGGCTTGAAGTTCGCCGCCAGCGGCGGTCCCTTCGCGGCGGGCGTGGCGCCGGACTTGATGGCGACCCCGGCGGGCCACCCCGCGCCTTGATTGATCCAGTTCTTCAAAATGTCCGCCTGCGACTTGGAGAGCGGCTCGCCTTCGTTGGGCATGCGGTCGTCGTCGGTCTTCGGAAGGATGACCCGCTTGTGTAACTCGCTCTTCGCGGCGTCGCCGACGATGATCGCCTTGCCCGCCTTGCCGCCTTTCATCGCGGCGTCCTTGGTGTCGAGGCGCAGACCGCCCTTTTGTTTGTCGGCGCCGTGGCACTTGACGCAGTGCTTGTCCAGGATGGGCAGGACGTCCTTGGCGAAATCCACCTTGGCATCCGCCGCGCCGGCGGCGGTGGCGGTGACGAGGGCAACGGTCAGTGCGGCGAGGAGCGATGACTTCATGTTCGTGTTGATCGTTCGGACGTGAATCGGGCCGCGAAGATTCGGCGGCCCCGAACTCGCGGCGGATTGCGGCGCGGAGACTACGGGAGCGTTGCGCGCTTTCCAAGATACTTTCTTGGGGTGTGCCTCCGCGCCGCGCCGCTTGCCCTTGGTCGCGTTTGGGCCATTTGTGTTTGCAGCGCGTCGAGCCGCGCGGCCGACGACCGCTGCTTCGAGGTCGCCGCCGAAGTGGCAGTGAATTGCGGGTCGATGGACGCGCTGCCAGACCCCGGTGAATAGGTCGAGTGACCGCCCGTCGAACTGCCATCGAGCGGGACAGGCGCCACCGATGAGAGGATTTCCAAATCTCTTGCAGGCCCATTGGGCCAGTGCTAGCGTCCGCCCGCTTTTGCGCCAGACGCGCAGAAAAAACCGCAGATTGAACCTATGAAACTGAACCTTGTCACCGCCACCGCCGTCGCGTCAGTCGCCACGGCTTCGCTCGCCATCGCCGGGGATATCACCGGCAAGATCACCCTCAAGGGCACTCCTCCGCCGAGTCCTGAAATGCCGATGAAAGCCGACCAGTTCTGCGGCAAGGGCCTCGCCGAGAATCCCCGCATGCCGTTCTTCGTGGTCGCGAAGGATGGCGGCCTTGCCGACACCGTGATCGTGCTCAAGAGCGTGAGCGGCAAGTCCACCGGCGCCTCGGCCGCGCAGCACTTGATCGACCAGGTCGCGTGCCAATACACGCCTTACGTCTCCGCCGTGCAGACCGGCCAGAAGATCGCGGTGCGCAACTCCGACCCGTTCCTGCACAATGTCCATCCCACGCCCGCCGTTCCCGGCAACCCCGAGTCGAACAAGGCGCAGATGGCCAAGTCGCCGGACCTGATGTTCACCTTCGAGAAGCCGGAGTCGTTGCTCCGCTTCAAGTGCGACATCCACCCGTGGATGTTCGCCTACGTGAGCATCGTTGATCACCCCTACTTCGCGGTGAGCGGCAAGGACGGCAAGTTCACCATCAAGAATGTCCCGGACGGCAAATACACCGTCGAGGCGAAGCATCGCAAGGCCGCGAACGAGGGCGTGACCAAGGACATTGAAGTCAAGGGCGGCACGGTCACCGTTGATTTCACGTTCGAGGTTAAATAGCCTCCGAACTCAGATTCACCAGACCGCTGCGGCCGGTTGGGTCGCAGCGGTTTGTTTTTTGCCCCGACCCTGTGCGCGACGGCGCGGGGCCGCGGGAACCAACCATTGAACCCGGACCTTGAACCAGAAACCGTCAGCCCAATGACCCGTCCCGCCGACAATCCGTGGCTCAGCCGCTTCGCCGCGTTCACGGCGTTGGCGACGCTTGGCCTGATCGCGATGGGCGGACTGGTGACGAGCAAGGGCGCCGGGATGGCGGTGCCGGACTGGCCGACGAGTTACGGTTACAACATGTTCTTCCTGCCGATCTCGATGTGGAAGGGCGGCATCTTCTACGAGCATTCCCACCGGTTGGTCGCCTCGGGCATCGGGTTGCTCACCGCCCTGCTCTCGGGTTGGATTTGGGCGCGGGAGACGACCGGCTGGCAGCGAAAGGCCGGTCTGGCTGGAATCGCGCTCACGCTCGGGCTGATCGGAATCCGGACGCAAGCCGTGTTCGTCGCCGTCGCGTGCGTCGCGCTCGGGTTCGTCGTGTATGGCCTCGTCCGCCTCGCGCGAAAGTCGCAACCGTTGCGGTGGTGCGCGGTCATCGTGTTCGGGTTGGTGCTCGTCCAGGGCGTCCTCGGCGGATTGCGCGTCACGCTGTTCAAGTCGGAACTCGGCATCGTGCACGGGATGCTCGCGCAACTGTTCCTCACGCTCATGGTGCTCGTGACGCTGCTCACGACGGCGTGGTGGCGCAACATGTTCGGCCTGCGCCTTGCGGTCGAGCCGAGCGACAAGGCGCGGCGGATGTTCCTTTGCGTCACGGTCCTGATTTTTGTCCAGCTCGGCCTCGCGGCGACGATGCGGCACCAGCACGCGGGGCTCGCCGTGCCGGATTTCCCGCTCGCCTACGGCAGGCTCTGGCCGCGGAGCGACCCGGCGTTTCTTTCCGAAGTCAACGCCCGGCGCATGGACGTGCGCGACTTCAATCCCATCACTGCGGCGCACATCCACCTTCACATGGCCCATCGCATCGTGGCGGCGCTCATTCTTGCGGGCGTGTTCGGTTGCGTGTGGACGCTCCGCCGGCAGCTCGGCGCGGGTCATCTTTTCACGCGGCTCGCGTGGGGCTGGTTCGCGCTCGTCTGCGGGCAGGGCTTGCTCGGCGCGGCGACGGTCTGGACGAACAAAGCCGCCGACGTGGCGACGCTCCACGTGGTGCTCGGCGCGACGTGCCTCGCGTTCGGCGGAGTATTGACGGTCTGCCTGCACCGGCTCACCGTGCACCGCATCAACGCCCACGTGCTGACAC
>VHCN01000081.1 GCA_016871675.1 Verrucomicrobiota bacterium | reverse complement strand
GACTTCAACCGGCTCCCCGCCGGCCGCGCTCCGCCGATGGCCTGACGCATTCGCCGTCACGTCCACCATCGGTAATGAAGGTCGGGGCTTTCCCGGCCTGATGCGGAGTCAGTCAACGAAGTTTCTCCAACCAAGCACGGGCCCGATAGGCCGCCACATCTGCCACCAGAATTGTCCCTCGGATGGGTTTTCATGGGTTGCCCATCCCTTCTGCGAGGAAAACGGTGGTCGCCGGGTTATGACTTTCCCCGGCGGCCACCCCTCCCGCAGCCGGCGGTTCACAAGGCAGATGGGCCATCCAACGGGCACTCACTCATGAGCTTTCATCCACTTCCACCGCCCGACCGCTGTGGCGCAGAGCCATTGCTCGCAGACCGGGTCGCAGGGGTGCCGCATGGCCGTCCTTCGCCATGTTTGGCACGCACCATCCCTGCGGCCTGTCCCTGCCTTGTTCTGCGCCACTGCCGTCGGGCGGGACCGCTCTCGAGCCGACCATGAGTGAGGTCATCCAAATCGAGCAACTCCTCGTCACCTACCGCGACCCGCAGACGCGTGCGACGCGCACGGCCGTGGACCGGCTCACGTTCTCCGTGCGGGCGGGCGAAGTGTTCGGCTTCCTCGGGCCCAACGGCGCGGGCAAGACCTCCACGATGAACGTCCTGCTCGGCTTCACGCCTGCGCAGGGCGGCGCAGCCCGCATCTTCGGTGTGGACGTGCGCCAACCCATCGCTCGGCAACGCATCGGCTACCTGCCGGAGATGACTTACTACTACAAGTTTCTCACCGCCGAGGAACTGCTCCGTGCCTACGGCCGCATTTTCGGCTTGCCGGAGAGCGAAATCCGCCGGCGCACCGACGAACTGCTCGCGCTGGTGGAGTTGGAACCCGCGCGTCGCCGGCTCATCCGCACTTACTCGAAGGGTATGCAGCAGCGGCTCGGCCTCGCGCAAGCCCTGCTCAACCAGCCCGACCTCCTCATCCTCGACGAGCCGACCAGCGGCCTCGACCCGCTCGGGCGCATGAAGGTCCGCGAAATCATCCTGCGCCAGAAGGCCGCCGGCAAAACCGTCTTCTTTTCCTCGCACGAACTGGGCGAGGTCGAGTCCGTCTGCGACCGCGTCGCGATTCTCCACCAAGGCCAGCTCCGCGCGCTGGGCACCGTCGCCGAGGTCAGCCAGGGCGACGCCGGGAGTTTGGAACAAGCCTTCCTCCGCATCATTGGCTGGGAAAATCCCGCCCTCGCCGCTGTTGCGAAATGAACTCCCGCTGATGACTGCCACCCTCGCCATCGCCCAGCTCGTGCTCTTGGAACTGCTCCGGCGCAAGGACGTGTATGTGCTCTTTGTGCTCACCGGGTTGGTCACGCTCGTGGCCGGCGCGGCAAACATCTTCGAGGACACGCGCGTGGTGCGCTACGTGAAGGAGATTTGTCTCACGCTCATCTGGATTTCCGGATTCGTGCTCGCCGTCACCACCGCCGCGCGCCAGCTCCCGGCCGAGCGCGAATCCCGCACGCTCTTCACCTTGCTCGCCAAGCCCGTGAGTCGCTGGGAATTCCTCGCCGGGAAATTCCTCGGCTGCTGGCTCGCGTGTGGTGCCGCGTTGCTCGCGTTCTATCTCTTCTTCGGCATCGTCACCGCCTCGCGTGAGCGGGCCGTGGACCTCGCGGGCTGGTTCCAAGCCGCCTCGTTGCAATGGTTCATGCTCGCCGTGCCCATCGCGCTCGCGCTCGCCGGGTCGCTCGTCTGGGCCGCCGCCTCCTCGAACACCACGCTCACGCTCGTGGGCTGCTTCGGCATCTGGCTCCTCGGCCGGCACCTGCACAAGGTCGCGCTTGGACTGCCTGAGCCGGGAGCCACGCTGCTCACCCTGCTCTACTTCGCCATCCCGCACTTGGAGCTCTTCGACGTGCGGGACCTCATCATCCACCGCTGGCCACCAGTGCCGTGGCTGGTGTGGCTGGGCGCGCTGCTCTACGCGGCCGCCTACACCGGGCTGACCCTCACCGCCGCGTGGCTGCTCTTCCGCCGCCGCCCGCTCAACTGACCATGGCCCGCGCGCTCATCCCCATCCTGTTCCTCGTCAGCCTCGCGCTGGTGACGAGCCTGGAGCCGTGGTTTCAATCCTGGCAAGGCAACCGCGCCCAATCAGCCGACCTCATCGCCGTGCTGCTCGGCGACGCCCGCCGCGCCTTCGCGAACCACTTCTTCATCAAGGCCGACGCCTACTTCCACAGCGGCTACTACCCGAGCATCTTCGACAACCGCACCGCCTTCCAAACGCCCCATATGGCCGCCGATGCCGGCGCGAAGGAGGACAAGAACTCCGGCGATGAAGACAACTTCCTCGGCCCGCCCAAGGACTGGATTGATGCCTTCGGCCGTCGCTTCAAGCCAGCGACGCACACCCACTTGGACCAGGGCGGTGCGCACACCCAATCCCAAAGCGCCGCGTCGAAAGAAATCGAACTGAGCGAAAGCCAGGACGTGCGCGAAATCCTCCCTTGGCTCCGTGCTTCCGCCGCGCTCGACCCGCAAATGATCGAGACCTACACCACCACCGCCTACTGGCTGCGCCAGCGCATGGGCAAAGTAGCCGAAGCTGAATCTTTCCTGCGCGACGGCCTCCGCGCAAATCCCGACAGCCACGAAATCCTCTTCGAGCTCGGCCGTATCGCCGACGAACACCGCAAAGACCCCACCCGCGCCCGCAACTTGTGGGAACTCGCCCTCACCAAGTGGCAGAAATTCGAGCTCACGAAGAAAGCGCCGGACACCTTCAGCCTCCTGCAGATTGCCTCGCACCTCGCCCTCCTCGCCGAACGCGAATCCCGCTGGGACGAATGCCTGCAGTACCTCGGCCTCTGGAAAGCCGCCTCCCCGCAGCCCGACGAAATCGAAAAACGCATCACCGAAGTCCGGCAGAAAATCCCCGCCGCAAACCACGCGAAGCCGCAGACCCCGAACCCCAAACGATGAACATCAAACTCCTCACGCCCTTCCTCGCCCTCGCGTTGTCCTTGTCCGCCTGCAAGGACAAGCACGCCGACCACGACCACGCCAAACCCGGGGACGGCAAAAAGGCATCCGCCCACAAACACGAGCACACGCCCCCGCACGGCGGCCCGCCCGTCGTCCTCGGCGAGGAGGAATACCACCTCGAGTTCGTGCGCGACGCAGCCGCCGGGAAGCTCCAGTGCTACTTGATGGACGGGCACATGGACAAGTTCGTCCGCATCGCCGCCCCGGCCATCGAAGTCACCGCCATGGCTACTCAGACTGCATGAAGAAACCCTCCTATCGTCCCGCCGCCGACACCCTCGGCATCGCCGCCTCCAGCGTTTGCGCCGCCCACTGCATCCTGCTGCCGCTCGCCGTCGCCTTGTTACCCGGCGTGCTGGCCCGATTCGTCGCCGGCCCGTGGGTGCATGGCGGGCTAGCCTGCGTCGTCGTGGTCACGAGCTTGGCCGCGTTCATCCCCGGCTGGCTCAAACACGGCGAAGCCCGCGTGTGGCGCTGGGCGCTTGCGGGACTGGGCTGCGTGCTGGCGGCCCGCTTCGAGGCCGAGGGCGCGGCGGAGATGGTGCTCACCTCGATTGGCAGCGTGCTGCTCATCGTCGCCCACCGCCTCAACCACTCGCTGAGTTATTGGGCCGACCGTGACTGAACCTTACGCCATGCAATCTGCCGCTGACACCGTCCCTTGCGCGTGCGCACCAGCCTCCGCGCTGGGCGCGGGCGTGGGCGCGTTGCCGGCGGCGACCTTGGCCGCGCGACGCGACTGGGCCTTGGGCCTCTGCCAGACGGCACGCCTCACACTCACGGCAACCCGCCGGGCGGTGTTGGATTTTCTCTGTGCGCGCGCTGCTCCCATCGTGGTGGAGGTTTTGGTGCGGGACATCGTCGCGCGGACGCGGTGCCACTTCGTGAGCGTGTATCGCGCAGTGCGAAACCTCGAAGCGGCGGGCGTGCTGCGGCCGGCGGTGCTGGCGGGCCAGCGGGCAGTGCGGCTCGCGTGCGCGGGAGCGGATTACTTGGTTTGCGAACGGTGCGGCCAGGCGGCCGGTGTGGGAGACATCGGGGACTTGCGTTCCTTCGAAGCCCGTTTGGCGGCGCGCACGGGCTACCAAATTCAATACCACTGGCTGGAGTTCAGCGGCCTTTGCCACCGCTGCCATCGCCTCAACCAGATCCTCGCCGCGTGAACGCCCTTTCCACCACCTCCCCTGCCCCGCGCTGGCTGCGTCCGCTGGACCGCCTCGGCTCGGTGCTCTCCACCGCGTGCGCAGTGCATTGCCTGCTGATGCCACTGGTGGTGGCCGCGCTGCCGATGCTCGCCAGCGGGCCGCTGGCCAGCCGTGCGTTTGAGCGGGCGGCGTGTGGGCTGATGGTGGCGTTGGCGTCCTTTTGCCTGTGGCGCGGCTGCCGCACGCATGGGCGTTGGGGCCTTTTCATTTTGCTCGGCGGCGGCGCGGTAGTCACGCACGCGGTGCAGTGGTTTGGCCCCGACATCTGCTGCGCCAAGGAACGCGCCAATTGGACCGAGGCCCTCGTGATGTGCGTCGGTGGGCTCGCCATCGCCTCCGCGCACCTGCTGAACCTACGACTCATGCGCCGGTGTGACGGCTGCCCCGCTTGCTCATGAAGATCAACCTCCTCGACCCCACCCCGCGCCCCGCGCCCGACGCCGCTCGGATCGCCGAGTTGAAGGCGTGGGTGCGTGAGTTGATGCGCGTGGATGACTCCGCGCTGGTCGTCATCAACGAACTGGCCTGCGAAGACCCGGATTGCCCGGACGTGGAGACCAGCATCGTCCTCTCCCTCGCGCCAAAGGAGTATCTCACATTTTCCATTTCCAAACCCGCCGCCGACGTCACCCGCGCTGACCTCGTGCAGGCGCTCACTCAACCGCGCGCCCACTGATCCATGAGCACTCCCGATACCCGCATCCCCGTCACCATCCTCACCGGCTTTCTCGGCGCGGGCAAAACCACGCTGTTGAACCACATCCTCACCGCCCGCCACGGCAAGCGCATCGCCGTCATCGAAAACGAATTCGGCGAAATCGGCATTGATAACGACCTGGTCATCAATGCCGACGAGGAGGTCTTCGAGATGAACAACGGCTGCATCTGCTGCACCGTCCGCGGCGACCTCATCCGCATCCTCGGCAACCTCATGAAGCGTCGGGACAAGTTCGACTACATCCTCGTCGAGACCACCGGCATGGCTGACCCCGGGCCCGTGGCGCAGACGTTCTTTGTGGACGACGAGATCAAGGCGCAGTTCCGCCTCGATGGCATCGTGACCGTGGTGGACACGCGGCACGTCGTGCAACACCTCGGCGAGAGCAAGGAATGCCAGGAACAAATCGCCTTCGCCGACGTGATTCTCCTAAACAAGACCGACCTCGTGACGCCGGCCGAGCTGACCGACCTCGAAGCCCGCCTGCGCGGGATGAACGCCGTCGCCCGCTTCCACCGCACGCAGCAATCGCTCGTGCCCGTCGAGCACGTCGTGGGCATTCACGCCTTCGACCTCGATGCGAAGCTTGCTGTGGACGACGACTTCCTGCGCGAGGAACTGCCCTTCGAGTGGAGCGGCACCTATGCGCTCGCGCCGGGTGACTACGAATTGGTATTTCAATCCGGCCCCGACCCGGAGATGGGCCTGGTGGCGCTCAAGCTCGCGGGGTTGAACGAGGCCGACGCCACCGCCGCGCGGAAGGAAGCGCTCAAACTCTTCAGCACCCCCGGCGTGAGCGTGGTGGACGGCGCGGAGTTTCCGCCGCGCTGGGCGTTGCACAAACTTGTGTTCGCGCCGGCAGGCGGCGGCACCTTCCGACTGCGCGTCGCGGAACCGGGCCATTACCTGCTCTGCACGCAGCACATGCCGGAAGAATTCGCCATGGTCGTCCGCCGCGACGGCGCGCTGGTGGAGCCGGTCCACGCGACTGAACACGCCGCCGGCCACACGCACGACGACACCGTCAGCTCCGTGGGTATCACCGAGGAAACGCCACTGGACCCGAAGAAACTCAACGCTTGGATGAGTGAACTGCTCGCCTCTAAGGGCGCGGACATCTTCCGCATGAAAGGCATCCTGCACATCGCCAACACGCCCAATCGCTTCGTTTTCCAAGGCGTCCACATGCTCTTCGACGGCAAGCCCGACCGGGCGTGGAAGGCCGATGAACACCGTATCAGCCGGCTCATCTTCATCGGCCGCAACCTCGACCGCGCCGAGCTCACCGCCGGTTTCCGCAACTGCCTCGTCGCATGACCTTCCTGAGCGCGCAACCGCCTGCTTTCCGCTGCGACGCGTGGAGCGCGAACTGCGGCGAACATATTCGCAGCGTCGCGTGGTCCCCGGACAGCGCGCAAGTCGCCGCTGTCACAGCCGCAGGAGAACTTTGCTTGGCGGATGTGAGCGCCCGCGCGCTCGTCCATCGCGAACTGGCCCATCGCGGCGGGGCCTTGTGCGTGTCGTGGTCCAAGAACGGCGCGCTGGCCACCGGCGGCGAGGATGGCAGCATTCGCCTGTGGCAACCGGTCTCCTTCGCGCCCGGTCGTGAACTGGAGGGCGGCAGCAACTGGGTCGAGCACCTCGCGTGGTCGCCGCGCGGTGACTGGCTCGCCAGCGGCGCGGGTCGGCATCTGCGTTTGTGGCAGCCCGACGGTTCGCCGGGCCTCCGCTTTCCCGGGCACGAAAGCACCGTCGCCGGCCTGAGCTGGCGCAGCGACGGTGCGGTGCTCGCTACCGCGTGCTACGGCAAGGTGCGGCTGTTCCGCCCGGATGCCGATGAGCCGCCGGAAACACTCGCGCACAAGTCGCCTTTCGGCACTGTGGCCCTGAGCCCGCGCGGCCGCTACGTCGTCGCGCTCACCTTCGACAACTCGATGACCTGCTGGCGGCTGCCCTTCCGCGGGTCCGAGCCGTTGCAGATGAGTGGTTATCCCGCCCGCATCAAGACCCTGGCCTGGTCCGCGGACAGCGAATGGCTCGCCACGGGAGCCGGCCCCACCGCCATCGTTTGGCGCTGCTCCGGCAAAGGCCCGGCCGGCACCACGCCGCTCATGCTTACCACGCACCGCGGCGCGCTCACGGCGATGCAATTTCAAGGCAAAGGCACGCTTCTCGCCACCGCCAGCGCGACTGGCGAGGTCTTCATCTGGCACCTCGGCTATCCCGATGCGCCCGTGGCCCGGCACAACTTCGGCCAAGCCGTCAGCGCGCTGGCGTGGAGCGCCAACGACCAAACCCTCGCCGTCGCCGGAGCCGACGGCGCGCTCTCCGTGCTCCTCGTGCAACGCAAATGACTTTCGGCCGCGCGCGGCCAACCGATGTCCGCCCTTGGTGGGGCGGGCTGCTAGCAGAAAAACAAACAACAAACAAAGAAAGGACAACAGATGAAGAAGCAACTGAGCCTCGCCCTCGCGGCGGCGGTCTCGCTCACGGTCGCCAGCGTGTTCGCGGCGGAGAAGGAGCAGACCATCACCGGCAAAGGCATGTGCGCGAAGTGCGAACTGGGCCAGACGCCCAAGTGCCAGAACGCCATCCAAGTGACGGCGGCCGGCAAGACCACAACCTACCTCCTTGAGGACAACGCCGTCAGCAAGGCGTTCCACAGCAAGGTCTGCAAAGCCCCCGTGGAGAAGGTCACGGCCACCGGCACGGCGAAGACTGAAGGCGGCAAGCAATTGTTCACCGCCACCAAGATTCAGTAACCACTGACACCAAGCGGGGCGCGGCCACTGGCCGCGCCCCGCCCTTCCGAAAAATGCACCGCCGTCGCCTTGCTCCGGTTCACTGGCTCGCCATCAGCCTCGTGCTGATGGCGGCCCTGTTGACCGTGTTGGCGCTAACGACGAACCGGCGATGAAGACCCACCTGAACCCGCTTCTCTGCCGCCAGCTCACGGCCCGCCTCGCGCTGTTGGAAGAGAGGCGCGGCAATCTGCTGGCCGCCGTGGATTCCCTGCACAAGCTCCGCCGATTCTCCCCGTCCACCGCCGTCATTGACGGACGGCTGGCTGCTTTGAATGGACGACTTCGCGAAGCCGAAACGATCCCGCCCCGGTCGGCCGCCGGGGCTGCCGTCAGCCATCGACCATGAATTTCCATCCCACTCAATCAACTCCTGCATCATGAAACCAAACCAAACCCATCGCCGACGCCTGCTGCAAATCCTCGCCCTCACCTGTGCCCTGTCGGTGAGCCACACGGTCACGGCCGCCGAACCGCTCCGCGTGTGCGCCAGCACCACGGACCTCGACAGCCTCGCCCGCCTCATCGGCGGCGCGCGGGTGCAGACGTTCTGCTTCAGCAAGGGCAGCGAGGACCCGCATGAAATCGAGTTGAAACCCAGTTTCGCCAAGGAGCTGAACCGCGCCGACCTTTATCTCCAGGTCGGCCAAGGCATCGAAAACGCGTGGCTCGAAAAACTCATGCGCACCGTGAACAACGACGCGGTCAGACCCGGCAAGAAGGGCAACTTGAATCTCGGCCGCGCTGTCCGTCCGCTCGAGGGCGAGGCCGCCAACAACGCCCCCGGCAGCTTCCACGAAGACGGCAACCCGCACTACTTCCTCGACCCCCTCGAGGGTCTGCGCGCCGCGCGCGAAATCCGCGACAAGCTCACCGAGCTGCGCCCCGAGTGGAAAGCCGAGTTCGCCGCGAACCACGACAAGTTCCGCCAACGCCTCGCCGTGGCGCTCGTCGGCGAGGAATGCGCCAAGCAGGACGATGTCGAAAAGCTCGCGGTCGAATTCGAGAAGCTGAAGGACGCGGCGGCGGTGAAGGAATTCCTCACCCATCACAAGGTTGGCGGCTGGCTCGGCGCGTTCGCGGCGTATCGCGGTCAGTTCATCGTGGGTGATCACGACCTCTGGTATTTCTTCGCGCGCCGCTTCGGTCTCGAAGTCCTCGGCTACCTCGAACCCAGCCCCGGCGTGCCGCCCACCACGAAGCATGTGAAGGAACTCGTGGGCAAGATGAAGGCCAAGCAAGTGCGGGTGATTCTCAGCGCGCCCTACTTCGAGCGGCGCTTCGTGGATTTTGCCGCCAAGCAGTCCGGCGCGCGCCCGTTGCCAATGGCCCATCAGACCGCCGCCCGCGCGGGCACCGACGACTACTTCACGATGCTCAAACACAACGCCGACCAGTTGTTGGCCGGGCTTAAAGCCAAGTGACATGAGCACCCGCACGGACCAATTGCTCGCCACCGGCGCCGCCTCGCCCGTCAGCATCAACCTCGTCACCGCGCCACCGGCGACGGCCAGCGAGAAACCCGTCCTCTCCGCCGAGCAGGTCACCCTCGCCTACGGCCGTCGCGTCGTGCTGGCCGACGTGAACCTCGCCATCCGGCGCGGCGAGTTCTGGGCCTTCCTCGGTCCCAACGGCGAAGGCAAGAGCACGCTCATCAAGGCGTTGCTCGGCGCGGTGCAGCCCGCACGCGGAAAGATTTTCCTCCGCGCCGACTTCCAACGCCGCACCCGCCTCGCGCTCGTGCCGCAGGAATGCGAGGTCAACCCAAGCGTCCCGACCACCGTGCGCGAGTTCGTGCTCGGCGGCCTCGTGGGCATCACGGTCAACGGCCCTCAGCAGGACGCCCGGCTAAAGTGCGTGCTCGACCTCATGGCCATCACTCATCTGCGCGAGCGCAGCCTGTGGATGCTCTCCGGCGGCCAGCGCCAGCGCGCCCTGGTGGCCCGCGCGCTGATTCGCGACCCGCTGCTGCTCATCGTGGACGAACCGACCGCCGGCCTGGACCTCGCCGCCGCTGCGAGCCTCCTGGACGCCATCACCAGCCTGAGCCGGGACAAAGGCATCACCATTGTTTTCGTCACGCACGACCTGAGCATCGCCGCACAACACGCGACGCACGCCGCGCTGTTCCGCGGCGGAAAACTCACAGCGGGCCCGCTCAAGGAAGTCTTCACCCCCGCCAACCTCAGTCGCACGTTCGGCGTGCCCGTGGGTGTCCACCACGACGACCACGGCTGCGTGCATGTCGCAGTCGAGCGCCCAGCCGCCGCAAACCCCGTCCCGCCTTCGCCGCAATGATTTCCGAGTTCCTCAATTCCTGGTCGATGTTCGCGCCCTCGTATCTGGCGGCGCTCTTCGGCGGACTGCTGTTGTCCTTCCTGGGAGTCATCGTGGTGGCGCGGGCGCAGGTGTTCATCGCGGCGGCCGTGGCGCAGGCCTCGATGCTGGGCATCGCGCTGGACTTGCTGCTCGGCACCGGCCAGCCCGCCGCGTTTGCCGTGGCCTTCTCGGTCATGGCCGCGCTGGCCACCGGTTCGCGCGCACAACGGGGCGGCACCAGCCACGAGGAAATCACCGCGTGGATTTTCCTCGTGGGCGCGAGCGGCTCGATCCTGCTGCTCGCCAAGCACCCGAACGGCCTCAAGTCCGTGCAATCAACGATGGCGTCCAGCCTGCTCGGTGCGGCGGCAACGGACGTGGTCACGTTCGCCGTGCTCGCGGTTTTGGGTGGCGGGCTGGCGCTCGCGCAACGCCGCCGCCTCGTGCTCTTCATGTCCGACCCCGTGATGGCCGCCGCCATCGGGATGCGAGTGGGCGCATGGTCGCTCGGGCTGGCGGTGGCGCTGGGCTTGGGCACCGGGCTGGTCATCCGCTCGTCGGGGCTGCTCTTCACGTTCGGCTGCCTCGTGCTGCCCGCGCTCGTGGCGAAGAACTTGTGCCGCGAGGCGGGGACGATGTTTCTCGTCGCGCCCGCCGTGTGCCTCGGCAGCGTGCTCACCGGATTGATGCTGGCGAATTACCACGACTACCCGCCGGGCCAGGTCATTGTGACCGTGCTCGCCGCCTTGCTCGTCGGCGCGTGGGGATGGCGCGAGTTTCGCCTGCGGTTTGCTGGGTAGGTCCGAACTCGCCGGGAATTCAGCTTCTGCGCACACCAAGGCCGGGAAAGCGGCGTGGTTGCGAATGAGCGGGTTTCGTCGCCAAAGCGCTTCACTGCATCGGCAACATCAGTTCGACGCGCCTGCTGGCGCGAAGCCGCTGCCGTCCACGCTCGTGCCCTGCACGCAGGACCGCGACTTCCCCGTTTACGACTGGGCAGTGCGCCACGCCGCTGTCACCAAACTCACGGCGGACAAGCAGGCCTCGCTCGTCTTCATCGGCGACTCCATCACGCAGATGTTCGGCGGTGCGCCGCACGACCGCGGCCAGCCCGGCAAGGACGTGTGGGAGAAATTCTACGCCAAGCGCAACGCCGCCAACCTCGGCTTCGGCTACGACTACCTGGAAAACACCCTCTGGCGCTTGCGCCACGGCGAACTCGACGGGGCGAAGGCCAAGGTCGTTGTCATGCACATCGGCACCAACAACGCCGGCAAGAACACGCCCGAGGAAATCGTCGCCGGCGTCGGCGCCTTGCTCGACGAAATCCACCAGCGCCAGCCGCAGGCGCACGTCGTCCTCATGGCTATCTTCCCGCGTGGCCCGAAGCCCGACGCCATGCGCGCCAAGCTCGACACCACCGCCAAGGGCTACGAGATTTGGGCCGAGGCGCTGGAGCCAGTGCTGGTCAAGTTGCTGGGTGAATCAAAGCCGTAAGGAAGCTAGCGACATTAACGGTCGTCTTGTATGTCCACGAAGGGACTTAAAGAACAGTTGGACGCGGTCGGTTTTTGCCTGGTGCCACAATCCGTCACGGGCACGCAGGTTGGTGAACTTCGGTCGTCCGCTGGCGGGTTGAAGTCTCGTCATCGCGGTGGTGCTCGAAACCTGCTTCACGAGTTGCCGGTGGTTGCTGAACTCGCGACCGCGCCGGTAATTCTAGAGATGGCAGAAGCTGCTCTGGGCGGTGGAGCGTTTGCGGTTCGTGCCCTGTTCTTCGACAAGTCACCGGAGGCGAACTGGAAAGTGCCGTGGCATCAGGACACGGCCATTGCGGTTTCGGAACGCATCGAGACACCGGGCTACACCGGCTGGTCGGTCAAGGACGGCGTGCCGCATGTGCATCCTCCGGTGGAGATTCTCGACCGAATGATTGCATTGCGCGTCCATCTTGACGATTGCGGTCCAGACAATGGACCGCTGCGCGTGCTGCCCGGCTCACACCGACAAGGCAAGCTGTCGGAGGAGGAAACCAGACGCTGGCGGCAAACCACAACAGAAGTGAATTGTTGCTGCGCCGCCGGTGATGTGCTGGTGATGAGGCCGCTGCTCCTTCATGCGTCGTCTCCAGCCGTATCGCCTTCCCACCGGCGGGTGATTCATATCGAATTCGCAAATGTCCAGTTACCTCCCAGCTTGCGCTGGTTCGTCGCCTAAGGCGAAACTGCGCCGTTCTCAGAACCGCCCATTGGGCATACTGCCGATGAAACCGTTCGCCTCTCTTGTTCTCGCACTCACCGCATTGCATTCCACCTCCGCCGCGCCTGTCCCGCTCTTTGACGGCAAATCCCTCGCCGGGTGGGAGGGCGAGACGAACAAAGTCTGGCGCGTCCGCGAGGGCGTCATTGTTGGCGGGTCGCTGGAGGGGAATCCGCG
>VHCN01000080.1 GCA_016871675.1 Verrucomicrobiota bacterium | reverse complement strand
CGGCCATCGAGTTCTTGCGCACGACGCCGGACGCGTTTCCATTCGCCAGCATGGTGACGCATCGCTTCCCGGTGGAGCGCGCGAACGACGCGCTTCAAGCCACCGCGAGCTGGACCGCCGCCAAGAGTGCGATCGTGCCCGCGTAGCCACCGGTCGCGCACCGTCAGTTAGGCGGCATCGCGCACGTGTCACAGATTCGTCGCATCACTATTTTCGTAGATGACGCAGGCGATGAGCCGTCCGCAGACGTTCAGTGGGTTCGAGCATGGCTGGAGCGATGGCACTCGCGGGTGCGTATTGCCGACTATAGTTGTGGTGGGTGGGAGCATCTTTGGGATGTTGAGGGCCCACCGGACGCGATTGCCGAAGTGCCGACACATTTGCTATGCGACAGCAAGTGGTCGAATCCGGGATTGTTTGGCCGCAGTTGAGCGTGATAAGAGTATTTTGCCGCCTACCCATGGCGCCGCAGCGACCGGCTTCTCCGTCCCGCGTCCGCGGGATTCGAGCGTCGCGGGAGTTCGAGAGTGCACCGTGCGCTCCACCACCGCCGCCGAGGCCGTCGATGAGTTGGATCGTTGACCGCCGCTACAGCCCCGCGTCCAAATCGTCACTGTTCTCGGGACGGCCGACGGGCCAGAGCACGTTGTGTGTCGGGTCGAGGATTCTTCGCACGTCATGGATGAGGTCCCAGTCCACGGGTTCCTCGATCCAGCGGAGTTGCTTCTCCATGTTGTCGGGGTTCGCCGTGCCGGGGACGGTCGTGGCGATGTCGGTGTTCGCGACGCAGAATTGCAGCGCGAGCCTGGCGATGTCCACGCCGCGCGAGTCGCAGAACTCGACGGCGCGGCGGCACTGGTCCTTGAGCGATTGCGGCGCGTGGTGCCATTCGGGGAGCGGCTGGCGCGTGAGCAGGCGTTCGCTGAACGGCGAGGCGTTCATGATGCCCACGCCTTTGGCCTGGAGATACGGGATGAGCCCGAGCAGCGAGGTGTTGTTCAGCGCGTAGTGGCAGTAGCTGAGCATGCAGTCGAGTTCCGTGCGGTCGAGGATGTAACGGAAGATTTTCAGCGGGAAGCCGGTGACGCCGATGAAACGGACCTTCCCCTGTTCGCGGGCCTTGCGGAGCGCGGGCAGCGCCTCGTCCACGACCTGCTGCATGTCGCCGAACTCGATGTCGTGGACTTGCATGATGTCAATGTGGTCCACGCCCAGTCGCGCGAGGCTCTCGTCCACGCTGCGCAGGATGCGGTCGTGGCTGAAGTCGAAGCCGGCGACGTCGTATCGCCCGCACTTGGTGCCGAGGATGAACCGGTCGCGGCGGATTTCCTTGAACGCGCGGCCGAGGATTTTCTCCGAGAGCGTGCGGCCGTAGTAGGGCGAGGAATCAATGAAGTTCACGCCGCCGTCGAGCGCGACGTGGAGCGAACGGATGCCGCGCGCCTCGTCGGTCATGTTGCCGTATTCGTTGCCGAGCGAAGCGGCGCCGTAGCTGATGAGGGAGAGGTTGAGGCCCGTCTTGCCGAGTGGTCGGTAGTGCATGGGCGACTTGTAGCAGCCCGCAGCGGGAGGCTCACCTCAAATCAGCGCGGACTTCATTGTTTGGCCTTCGCCTTCGCCTTTGCGGCTGGCCGGTCGCGCACCGGCCAGCGAGTCGTCCGCTCATCGGGTGCGCAAGAGGGGGAGGACTGGACTAGGCGAGAAGATTCCGCACGACGTCTCCGCCGACGTTGGTCAGGCGCATGTCAAGGCCTTGAAACTTCACCGTGAGCCGGGTGTGGTCGATGCCGAGCAGGTGCAGCATCGTCGCGTGGAGGTCGTTCACGTGCACGCGGTCCTCGACGGCGTTGTAGCCGAGTTCGTCCGTCGCGCCGTGGGTCACGCCGGCCTTGATGCCGCCGCCGCACAGAAACATCGAGAAGGCGCGCTGGTGATGGTCGCGGCCGGGGCCGCCCTTGTTCGCCTGCACCATCGGTGTGCGGCCGAATTCGCCGCCCCACACGATGAGCGTGTCCTTGAAAAGCCCGCGCTGCTTGAGATCGGTGATCAGGGCTGTCGTCGGGTGATCGACGCTCGCCGCGTTGCCGGTGATGAACTTCACAAGGTCGTTGTGATGGTCCCAATCGCGGTGGTAAAGCTGGATGAATCGCACGCCGCGTTCCGCGAGCCGCCGCGCGAGCAGGCAGTTCGACGCGAACGAGCCGTCGCCGGGCGTCGCGCCGTAATGGTCGAGCGTCGACCGCGGCTCCTTGCTGATGTCCATAAGGTCCGGCACCGAAGCCTGCATGCGAAACGCCATCTCGTATTGGGAGATGCGCGCTGCAATTTCAGGATCCTCGACAACGGAGTCCTGCAAGCGATTGAGCGATTGCACGGTCGACACGACATCACGCTGGCGCGAAGGACTCACGCCGCCCGGGTTGCGGACGTAGTAAACCGGGTCGCCCTGCGCGCGGAGTTCGATGCCCGAGAACTGTCCCGGGAGAAACCCGCTGTGCCACATGCGCGTGGAAATCGGCTGCGGACTGCGGCCCTCGGTCGAGGTGAGCACGACGAATCCCGGCAGGCTCTCGGTCTCGCTGCCGAGCCCGTAGGTCACCCAGGAGCCCATGCTCGGCCGGCCGCTGATGAGCGTCCCGGTGTTCATCAACGTGTGCGCCGGGTCGTGATTGATCGCGTCCGTGTGCATCGAGCGGACGATGGCCAGATCGTCCGCGACCGTCGCCAGCCGGGGAAAGATGTCCGAGATTTCGTTCCCCGCCCTGCCGTGTTTCTTGAAGCCAAATTGCGGGCGCCAGCACTTGAGCTGCGCACCCTGCAACTGCGCAATCGGCTGCCCCTTCGTGAAGGATTCGGGCATCGGCTGGCCGTCGAGCTTCGCAAGCTCCGGCTTCGGGTCGAAGGTCTCCAGATGCGACGGCCCGCCCGCCATGTAGAGATAGATGACCCGCTTCGCCCGCGGCGCGTGGTGAATTGGATTGACCGCACCGCGAGATTGCGACGTGCCGGGAGCTTCAGCCGCGGCGATGGAGTCACGAAACCGGCGAGATCCCAGGAACCACGTCAACGCAGCGCCGCCCGCGCCAGCCCGGGCGAGGAATGCGCGCCGACAAATGGTCGAGGCCGGATGATCCGCGTGGTTCATTCCACCGGGAGTATCACCCTTCGCGCCGCAGGATTTCAACCGCGAACCGGAGCCACACGCCCCGCTTGCTCGCAAACCCGTTTGCAAGGTCGGGGCCGCACGTCCAAGCTTCGCGTGAACCGAGCCGCCTCATGCCACTCTCCGGCCCCCAGAAAGTTCTCGCACTGGTTGGATTGCTTTGCGTCGCTGCCGCGCTCGGCGTAGCCGCGATTCCAGAATCCACGCGCATGGACCTCGCGACGGCAGTGGTGCTGTATGAAGGCGTGCTCCTTGCGGTGGTGCAATTCCAGCGCGCGAACGTCTCGCTGCCTGCGCGCATGGACGGAATCCTCCCGCGTTTCATCGTCACGCCCGCGATGCACAAGATCCACCACTCGCGCGTGCAGCGCGAAACAGACTCGAACTACGCGTCGCTGTTCAGCTTCTGGGACCGGGTTTCGGCACGTTTGTCTGGCGGGAGGACCAGGACAAAATCCAGCTCGGCCTCGATGGATGGGATGAGAGGGAGAAGCAGGCGTTGACCGGAATGCTCGCCACGCCCGCGCTCCACGAATCACGGGCGACGCCACAAACGCAAGCCGAACACCGACGAAAAGTTTCCGCGACAGCCCGCCGGGCTACCGGCCCCACATCTGGTCCGCGTTCAGGATCCAGTCCAGGCGGAAGATCGCGCGGGCCGAGCCGTCCACGAAGCCGCACGTTGCCTTGTCTTTCGAGCCATCGCGCGTCTCGTGACCTCGGCTGTGGTAACACGCGAAGCCGTTGTAGCGAATCGTGCCATTGCCCAACGGTGACGCGCTGTCGCGGATGCCATCGCCGTCGGTGTCCGTGTCGAACACCCACTGATTCGGGCTCCACACGAGGTTCGTGCCATCGGCGATGAGCATCGTGCGGGTGGGCAGCGATCCGAGGCGGCTCGACCCGGGAAGGCCGCCGTTGCCCATATACGCGAAGGCGCTTCCGACGGCTGTGCCATAGTTCACGCTGTAGTTGTTGTTGAACGACGTCTTCGGGCACGTGAGCAGGCGCCCGCCGAAGCTCGAGGCGCCCGCAACCACGACTCCGCTCGTGCCGCCAAGATACGGCGCAAGCGTCTGCCACCACCAGTTGGAAGGGCCGGTGGGGATGCCGCCCACGTTGTAGCCGTAGGCGAAGTGCGGGAGCTGGTCCTCGTTGTCGCCCGCGTAGAGCGTGAGACCGATGAGAATCTGCCGCTTGTTGTTGAGGCACTTCGCGGTCAGCGAGTTGTCCTTGCCGCGCGAGAGCGCCGGCAGCAACAGCGCGGCAAGAATCGCAATGATGGCGATCACGACGAGCAGTTCGATGAGGGTGAAGGCCCGCTGCTGAACCGCTTTCATAGCTTGTCCCAAGTGTCGAAGCACGCGGCTGGAGTGTCAAGCGGGGAGATACGGCAGGACTGCCAATGGTTTCCGCTGCACCCGCGCAAGCGGGTGCAGTTCGAACCTGCGGAAGAGAATCTCGAAGCCCTCCGATTCCAGCACAATCCAGCCCGCGGCCGGCCACACGTCGCAGCACTTGACCCACGGCAGGAAGCCGTCGCGCCCGCTCAGCCGCAGGTTGCGCGTGGATTCCCACGAGCCGCAGCCCATGTAGTTGAAGGTCGTCTCCGCGTCCGCGGGCAGCGGGTAGCGCGTTTCCGGCTGTGGCCCGCCGAAGTTGAAGGGCGCGACGCACGTGAAGCGTTTGTCGAGCGCACCGACAGCCGCCGGGTCGCCGCTGTAGCGTCGAGGCTGCGCCCCGACGGAACAGGCCTGTCGAGCTACTTTTTCTTGGGCGCAACGGCGGAGGCGGGAGGCGAGAGGATCAGCGCGTGCACGAGGGTGTCGCGTCCGCGCGCCATGCAGAGAATCTGGCTCGCCTCGTTGATGTCCGTGGCTTCCATGACGAACCAGCCCGCGGCCTGCGGAAGCAGCAGGTTCAAGTCGCGCATCTGGCCGTCGGACCAGATGAATCCGCGATGCTCGCCGAGCCGCGTCTGCGCGGTGCCGACGATTTGCTTGCGGTTGTTGAGCGCAGCCGCCTGGCTCGATCCGCCTCCGAGCGTGCCCAGGTCGCGCATCCTGGTCTCGGTGTGCAAAAAGGCGCGCATGAGTCCGTTCGTATGCTGAGCGACGCCCACGATGTCGCCCTGCTCGTTGACCGCGTTGGCCTGGCTGAGCAATCCGCCGAGCGTGCCCAGGTCGGTCATCTTGCCGGCAAACCACCGGAAGGCGTGGCGAAGTTGGTTCGTCGTCTCGGACACGCCGACAACGTCGAACGCGCTGTTCACGCCGTGCGCGTAACTGTGCCTCCCGCCGAGCGTGCCGAGGTCCTCCATCTTGTTGTCGCGCCAGAGGAACGCGTGGAAGCTGCCCTCGGAATTCTGCGACGCGCCGACGACTTCACTGCGGTCGTTCATGCCGTAGGCGCGCGAGTTGGGTCCGCCGAGCGAGCCGAGTTCGGTGAACTTGCCGCCCTTGATCACCCACGCCCGCTCCTGACGCTTGCCATCGGGCTGGAGAAATCGCGTCCACCCGATGAAGTCACCCGCGTCGTTGATGTCGGAGCCGAACGCGTGCTGCCCTTCGGCGGTTGCAATGTCGGTCCACATGCCCTTGAGCTGCATCGCGCGGCTGAGTCGCGAGCCGTCGCGCAACTCCTTGGAGATGGTCGCTGCGACGTGCCCCTTGTTGTTCAGCGCCGAAGCCTTGCTCGATGCGCCGCCCACCGTGCCGAGGTCAGTCACCGTGTAGCCTTGGGCTGATGCACGGGCCGGTGCAAAAAGCATCGTTCCCGTGACGACAGCCATGAGGCTGGCGAACGCGCGGCGGGGCATGACAAGACACTGTCAGACTCAGCCGCCGCCGCGCAAATACAGGCAATCCCCGATTGACCGGGAGCCGGCGACCTTTCACCGTCACGGCGAAACCACTGGTCAGGCATGAGCCGCGTGCCATTCAATTCTACCAGTCCCACAGCTTCACGAAGCCTCATCGCGTCTCCCGCGGGCTTGATGCTGGCGGTCATTCTCTCGAATGGGACCATCGCCACCGCAGCACCGTTGCCGAGCGCAACCTCGTCGTCGGTCAGGCGGCGGACGGCGCGTGAACGGACAACTTCAAAGGGCGCTACGCCGGTCGCGTCTATTGCACGAGTCTCGCGGTGCTGACACTCGCGGCGCAATACAAGCACCAGCCGCTTTACCTACTGTGACTCGGAAGTTCCTGCGCCTCGCACTCGCGTCCGCGTTCGCGGGACTGGTTCAGCTTCCCGCATCGCACGCAGGGCCCCAAGCGAAGGCACCCGCCGCGAAGGCCGCCGCGCCCATCTCCGCGCCGGCCACCTCGGACCGCGTGGACACCGCGCTCCAAGGCGGGGTGAAGTTCCTCCTCACGCAACAGAACGCGGTGGGCTCCTTCTCGGACAACCCGAAGTATCACACCGCGCTGACCGCGCTGGCGGCGATGGCGCTAGTTTCCGCGGGGCATCATCCGGGCGACAGATCGCCCGAGGGATTCGCGTTGAAGCGGGCCATGCACTTCCTGCTGCGCGCGGACCGGCAGACGGCGGACGGCTACTTCGGCTTGGCCGATCACTCGACAATGTTTGGCCACGCGCTGGTCACGCTCGCGCTCACGCAATTCCTCCAGCTCGACCTCGATCGCGAAACGGATGCGTCACTGCGCGCCAAGGCGCAGGCGGCGACGATCCTGATCTTGCGCGCTCAAGGCGTGAAGCGCGCCAACCCGCTCGAGACCGGCGGCTGGCGCTATTATCCGGCTTCGACCGACGCGGACCTCCCTGCGACCGCGTGGCAATTGCTCGCGCTCAGCTCGGGCGAGAAGGCGGGCTTCAAGATTCCGCCCGCCTCGGGTCCGGCGGCGGCGGGATACTTGAAGCGGCTGTTCGCCGACGGGTTTGGTTTGTTCGATTACGGCAGAAAGCCGGTGATCCTCAACCCGGAGCGATGGACAATCTCGTCGATCCGGACCAACAAGACTGCGCCGGGGAGGATTGTTTCTCGCACCCCCGTCGTCGTCGAGGGAAAGCGCTGCTACGTGTGCCACTTTTCCGATTCGAAGAGCGTCACAAACTACTTCGCGCCGACGATTGTCCCGCCCGAGACACTCCTGCTCCCGCCGTCCGAACCGAACCACTACTCCCACCTGGCCGAGGGGTTGGTCGGCCTGCGGGTCACGGGACAGGGGCGCAGCCCCGAGGCCGTGCAGAGCGCCTCGATGCTGCTCGACATGCTGCAAGCCGACCCGCAGATGAAGTTCCTCGCGCATGGACCGTGGCCGTTTCACGGCACCTTCTTCGCCAGCCTCGCGTTGAACGGCTTCAACGAGCCGCATTCCACCGCCGTCCGCATCTTCGCCGAGCGCAACCTCGTCCACGGCCAGTCCAAGGACGGCTCGTGGACGGACAACTTCGAAGGCCGCTACCTCGGGCGGGTGTATTGCACGAGTCTGGCGGTCATCGCGCTTGGGGCGCGCTACGGCCACCTGCCGCTTTACGGGCTGTAAGACGCGGAAGCCCGCGCTCCGGGGCGGACCGACCTTCACGTGACTTTGGAGTGCGGTGGCAATGCGGAGCGGAAACACCGCTTCTCATCGCGCTCCGGCGACCAAGGCGGCATATCCCGATACATCGGGATTCCCGAAGTAATGTCCGAAGGCTCCCCGAACGGCGCCACGAGCCGGTGCATCCGGCGTTATTCAACGGTCGAATGACTCCTTGGGCTGACCGGGCGGTTCCGTGGGTGCACCCGGCGAGCGGGTTGGCCCAAGGAGCCTTCCGGCGCAGCCGGGCAGCGAACCGAGAGATCAAGACGAGACCTCTGCAAAACCCATCTTGCGCCGGTGTAGTGTCCGGCCTGTGGCCGGACTTTCCGAGGACTCTGGCAGGTTCCGTCGAGGCGAAGTCTCGACGCTACACGTTGTGCAGAGGTCTCAATACATCGTTCAGTGGCGGGCGCGAAGTCATGCGTCGGCTCCAAACCCGCCCGCGGAGGTCAGCCGGTCGCCCCGATACCCTCCGCCAACGCCACTGCCTTCAGCATCGCCTTGCTCTTGTTCACCGTCTCCTGAAACTCGCTCTCTGGCTCTGAGTCATTGACCCAGCCGCCTCCCGCCTGAACATACGCTTTGCCGTCCTTAAGCAGCGCGGTGCGGATGGTGATGCAGGTGTCACAGTTGCCGTTGAAACTGAAGTAGCCCACGCAACCGGCATACGGCCCGCGCGTCGTGCCCTCGAGTTCGGAGATGATCTGCATGGCGCGAATCTTCGGCGCGCCGCTCACCGTGCCCGCCGGGAACGTCGCGCGCATCAGGTCGTAACTGGTTTTGTCCGCCGCCAGCCGGCCCTCGACGCTCGACACGATGTGCATCACGTGGCTGTAACGCTCGACGATCATCAGGTCGCGCACCTGCACGCTGCCGAAATCGCACACGCGCCCGATGTCGTTGCGCGCGAGGTCCACCAGCATGACATGTTCGGCGCGCTCCTTCGGGTCGGCGAGCAGTTCCTTTTCCAACGCGGCGTCTTCGTCCGGCGTCTTGCCGCGACGGCGCGTGCCGGCGATGGGACGAATTTCAACTTTGCGATCCTCGCAGCGCACGTGAATTTCCGGCGACGCGCCGACGAGCGAAAAGCCGCCGAGTTCGAGCAGGAACATGTAGGGCGAGGGGTTCACCGAACGCGCGGCGCGGTAAACGTCCACGGGCGACGCCTCGGTCTCGGCGCTGAAGCGCTGTGACCCGACAATTTGGATGACGTCGCCCGCGGTGATGAACTCCTTCGACTTGCGGACGTTGGCGAGGAACTTCTCCTTGGGCGTGTTGGACTCGAACGCGAGGTGCGGCGCCTCCGCGGGAAGCGTCACGGGCGCGTGTTGGGAAGGTTGTTCGAGCAGCGACACGAGCCGCTCGATCTCGGCGACGGCGTTCTCGTAGGCCTCGGTGGCGGAGGGCGCATCGTCGAGCACGGCGTTGACGAGGATGGTGATGGTCTGCGCGACGCGGTCGAAGATCAGCAACTCGTCCGCGATGAGGAAGACCATGGTGGGCGTGCCAAGCTCGTCGCGCGCGGGCCGCGGCACCACGGGCTCGACGTCATGGATGAATTCGTAGCCGATGAACCCGACCGCGCCGCCGGTGAAGCGCGGCAGCCCCGGCACTGCGACGGGCTTGAAGCGCGCGAGGACGCGCTCGACGACTTCGAGGCCGTCGCGGACGCACTTCTCGCACGGCTCCTTGCCGTGCACGGGCACGCCGAACTTTTCCGCGGCCTTCCCGCCTTCCAACACCTCGACCACCGCGCCCGTCTGCCGGATGACGGCGCGCGGGTTGCAGCCGACGAACGAGTAGCGCCCGAGATGCTCGCCACCCTCCACAGACTCGAAGAGGAATGACTCGCCCTGCCCGCGGATCTTTTTGTAGGCGGACAGCGGCGTCTCGAAGTCCGCGAGGATGCGGCGGGTGACCGGGATGAGGTTCCCCTGCCCCGTCCGTTGCAGGAACTCGTTGAGCGTCGGCGAATACATGCGGCGAAATCTCTATCCGATGCGCGACCGGGAGCGCCACAGCGAAAGCAGCGTGTAGAACGCGACCGCGCCAGCGTAGGCGACGATACCGACACCGATGGACAGGAGGACGAGGTGATTCCAGCCGAAGTAAACCACCGCCGCGCCGATGAACGCCGTGAGGCTCGTCTCCCCAAGCAGGCAGACGAGTTGCGTGCGAATCCCCGCCTGATCGATCAAATCGCCGACCCATGCGCGGTATCGATCCTCTCCAAGCACACGCATGAACCAGGCGGATTTGAAATTGCGCGCCGCCACAAGAAGGCTCGTGGTGCTCACGACGATCGCCGCGAGCGTCCATGCCGCGGCAAGCACGCAGATGACGGCGTTGAACACCGCGCCCCAGCGCCAGCCCAGCTTGCGAGCGATGGGGTTCGCCTCGAGCAACAGGTTCGGCGTGGCAATCCACGTGCTGAGGAAGTCCATGCCGCGCGCGAACACCAGCAGCGCCAGCATCACCCAGTATTGGACGCTGCCGAATGCGACGGATTCTTCCATGGGCGTGCGGAGGGAGGATTCGATGGGATCGTGCGCGGCTCGTCGTGGCGGCTCACGCGCGCCGCACGCGAATCACTTCTTGCCGTAAATTGTTTCCGGGTTCTCGAGGCGCGGCTCGGTTTCCTTCCACGCTTCGCCGCCGGGCTCGACCGAGCGGAAGAAGCACGACTTGAATCCCTCATGGCAAGCGGCGCCAGTCTGCTCGACTTGGATGAGCAGCGTGTCGCCGTCGCAGTCGAAGGCGATGGCTTTGACCACCTGCACGTGTCCGCTCGACTCGCCCTTCATCCAGAACTTCTGCCGGGAGCGGCTCCAGAAATGCGTCTTGCCCGTGGCGATGGTGGTCTCGATCGAGGCGCGGTTCATCCACGCCATCATCAGCACGCGGCCGGTGGACTGCTCCTGCACGATGGCCGGGATGAGGCCGTCGTTCGTGAACTTGAGTTTGTCGTAAAAGCTCATGCGCGCGGCATCACACCACAAAGGCGCGAACGCACAAAGTTGAAACTGGCAGACCGCCCCGCCGCCATCATTCCTTCGGGATGAAGGTGAAACCGACCGCGGCGAGGATGCAGAGGAATGCGGCGAAGTGATTCCATCGGAGCCGTTCACCGAGATACGCGACGGCGAAACCGACGAACACGACGAGCGTGATGACTTCCTGCATGATCTTGAGCTGCGTGGCGGAGTAGGTCGAGTTGCCCCAGCGATTGGCGGGCACCATCAGGCAATACTCGAAGAAGGCAATGCCCCAGCTCGCGAGCACGACGAACCCGAGCGGCAGTTGCTTGAACTTGAGGTGGCCATACCACGCGAAGGTCATGAACACGTTGGACGCCGTGAGCAACGCGATCGGAAGCCAGCGGTTTTGAGTGAGGTCTGTCATGGTCGCACCGGAATTCCACGCGAGGACAAATAGCGCTTCGCGTCCCCGACGGTCTGTTCGCCAAAGTGAAAGACGCTCGCGGCCAGCACCGCGTCGGCCTTGCCCTCGAGCAAGACCTCGGCCATGTGCTCGAGCGAACCCGCGCCTCCGCTCGCCACCACCGGCACGCCGACCGACTCGCTGATGCGCCGCGTAATGACGAGGTCAAACCCGGCCTTCGTCCCGTCGGCGTCGATCGAGTTCAGCACGATCTCGCCCGCCCCAAGCGAAACGGCTCGCGTCGCCCACTCGACGGCTTCCATGCCCGTGGGCTCGCGGCCGCCCTTGGAAAAAACCTCCCATCGGCCCGGCGCGGTGCGCTTCACGTCGATGGACACGACGATGCACTGGCTGCCGAATTTCTCCGCGCCGGCGCGGATGAGACCGGGATGACTGATGGCGGACGTGTTGATGCTCACTTTGTCCGCACCGGCGCGAAGCATCGTGTGCATGTCGTCCACGGTCCGGATGCCCCCGCCGACGGTCAGCGGCATGAAGCACTCGTCGGCGGCGCGCTCGATGACGCTGACCATGCTCGCCCTGCCGTGCGCGCTCGCTGTGATGTCGAAGAACACCATCTCATCCGCGCCTTGCTCGTTGTAACGCATCGCGAGTTCGACCGGGTCCCCGACGTTGCGAAGTCCTCCCGCCTCCGCGCGCCCGAACTGAACGCCGCGCGTAACCTGGCCGCCGTGGACGTCAAGGCACGGAATGACGCGGCGGGCGAGCATGCTCCAGTGATTGAGGATTGTTTGCGCGTGATTTGCCGGGCAACACAACCACGGCAGCGCGATCGTGCCTCGACCGGACGTGAGGCTACCTGAAATCCGCCCCCAACAACCGGCTACTTCGTCAGGGAGAACTTTCCGTTCGCGAGCTTGATGGCCTTGTCCTTGTAGAGGATGACGCCGAGCGAGTTGAGCGGGTCCTTCGTGTTGAACTTGTATCCGAGCTTGAGCACGCCCGCGAGCACCTCCCGCCTGGCGAGCGTTTTGCCCGCCAGCACTTTCACCACCGCCTCGCGCATGGACATGGAATTCTGCACACGCTTGCGTCCCGGCTTGCGTCCCGGCTTGGCCGTCGCTTTGCCCGACGGGCGTCCGCGACGCGCGGGCGGCTTGGTCGCTGCCGCGGCAACGGCCCGGCCGGAAAGCGCCTTTGCGACCTGAGCCAGACGCGCCTCCAGCGCGGCCTTCTCATTCAAGAGCGATTGGTGGAGTGAAAGGTATTGTTGAACGTTGACGTTTTTCATGTGGCGCGCAGCCTAGGCACTCATAGCCGCCATGACAAGGGTGATTTGTCCGGGTGTGATTCGCGCCGCCAAGTTATGACTTGAAAACATATGACCGCCGCGAGGCGACTCCAAAAAGGATTTGTCCCGACGCAACGATGCCTGCACTCTCTCGGCCTCTATGCAACAGGCGATCGTGGGAATGATCGGCGGCGGCACGGTGGGTAGCGGCGTGGTCCACGCATTGCAGCGGAACGGCGCGCTCATGGCTTCGCGCACCGGCGTCGAGGTGCGCCTGCGCAGGGTCGCCGTGAAAGCGTTCGATGAACCGCGCCCCTATCCAATCGCGCAGCACCTGTTGACGACCGACTGGCGGAGTGTCGTGGCGGACCCGCAGGTGCACATTGTAGCGGAACTCGCGGGCGGGGTCACCCTTGCCCGGGAAATGGTGCTGACCGCGCTGCGACTCGGCAAACCAGTCGTGACCGCAAACAAGGCCTTGCTCTCGGCTCATGGCGAGGAACTGTTCCAGACCGCGCGTGACCACGGCACGAATCTCTACTACGAGGCGAGCGTTTGCGGCGGAATCCCGATCATCAAGTCGCTGCGAGAGGGCTTCGTCGGCAATCGCGTCACAGCGCTCTATGGAATCGTCAACGGCACGTGCAATTACATCCTCTCGCGCATGAAGCACGAGGGAGAGGACTTCGACACCGTGCTCGCCGACGCGCAGCAGCAGGGCTACGCCGAGACGCCGCCCGACCTCGACATCGACGGATGGGACTCGCAGCACAAGATAGGACTGCTCGCGTCGCTCGCGCATGGATTCTGGGTAAACCCGAAACAAATCCACGTGGAGGGCATCCGGACCATCAGCCGGCTGGACATGCAGTTTGCAGGCCAGCTCGGCTACACCATCAAGCTGCTCGGTGTGGTGAAGACAGGCGACGGGGCGCGAGCGTCACGCACGGCCGCGGCGAAACGGAGCATCCAGGTTTCCGTGTATCCCGCGCTGGTGCGGAACTCACACGTGCTCGCCAGCGTGAGTGGCGTGTTCAACGCGGTGTTTGTCCGCGGGGACGTCGTCGGCGACACCTTGTTCTATGGACGTGGCGCGGGGAAGGACGCCACGGCGAGCGCCGTGTTGAGCGACCTCGCCGACGCCGCGCTCGACCTCAAATACAAGAGCAACCGCCGCGTGCCGCCGTTTGTGCCGCACGAGCGCGACG
>VHCN01000079.1 GCA_016871675.1 Verrucomicrobiota bacterium | reverse complement strand
CTCTTGGCGGCGGTCCAGCTCGCGGTGGCTTGAAGCGCGTCGTTCGCGCGCTCCACCGGGAAGCGATGCGTCACCATGCTGGCGAATGGAAACGCGTCCGGCGTCGTGCGCAAGAACTCGATGGCCGCCTTCAAGTGCCGCGGCTCGCTTCCCCAAGAGCCGAGCACGGTGAGTTGCTTGCGCGTGATCACGTGGGGGTTCATCGGCACCGCGCCCGCGTCGCAATATTGGCCGAGCACAAGGAACTTGGCCCCGTCGCGGCACATCTCCATCCCCTCGGGCACGGCGGCCGGAAGACCGACGCATTCGAGCACGACATCCGCGCCGTGTCCGCCGGTGAGCCGTTTCACTTCGGCGATGCGTTCGGCAGGGGTGCGAAGCTGCGCGATGTCCAGGACGGCATCCGCGCCGAAGCGCTTCGCCATGTCGAGGCGGTGTTGGGGCGCGCCGAGGACGATGACTTGTCCCGCGCCCGCGCTCTTCGCCACCGCGAGCGCCGCGATGCCGACGGGTCCCGCGCCCTGCACCACGACGGTGTCGCGCCACGCGATGCCCGTGCGCTCGATGCCGTGCACGGCGGTGTTGAGCGCGCAGCCCGCGCCGATGATCGCCTCGGTGGGCAGGTCGTCGGGCAGCTTGAAGAGCGCGGTGCGCGGGCTGAGGTAGTGGAAGTCCGCATAACCGCCGAGCAGGTGCGGGGGCGCGGCGCACGGGCAACTGATGCCGTAGGCGCGCCGATGCAGGCAGCGCGTGGGCTGGCGCTTCTCCGCGCAATAGTAGCAGCGTCCGCACGCAAGCCCCGCGCTCCACGTCACGCGGTCGCCGAGGTCCAGCGGCTGGCCAGCCCAGTCGGTTTCCAGGCCGTCGCCGAGTCGTGCGATGCGGCCGACTGTTTCGTGTCCAAGAATGACCGGCAGCGTGATGGGCAGTTCGCCTTTCCAAAGATGCACATCGGTCCCGCAAATGCCGGCCATCTCCGTGCGCACGAGCGCGGCGCCCGGCTCGATGCGCGAGGGGAGTTCGTAGTCGTGAAGCGTGAGCGGCGCGGAGAATCGCTCGAGCACGGCGGCCTTGGCGGTGGGCATGGCGGGACGATAGGAAGGCAGGGCAGGGAAGGGCAACGGAATTGAGCGACACGAAATGCGTGTCGATCGGTTGGATTGACCAGCATCGGAGCATCGGGCAACTTCTCCAAAAGCTGTGACCCTGCCCGAGCCCAAACGAGTCCGACCGTGGAGCATGACGCGCCGCGAATTGCTGCGCGCCGGGGCGCTTGGATTGTTCGGATTGACCGCAGCGGACTGGGTTCGCGCCCGGGCCGGGGAGGCTCCGGCGGGCGGTTCGTTTGGCCGCGCCAAGCGGTGCATCCTGCTCTTCATGTGGGGCGGGCCGGCGCATCAAGACACGTGGGACCTGAAGCCTGACGCGCCGTCGGAAGTGCGCGGCGAGTTCAACTCCATCGCGACCCATGTGCCGGGCATCCGCGTGTGCGAGCACTTCCCGATGCTCGCGCGACGGATGGACCTGCTTTGCCAGGTGCGTTCGATGACGCACGACAACGGCGACCACACGACTGCGACCTCGTATCTGCTCACGGGCGAACCGCCGGTCAAGACGCCCGACAAGCGCGCCGAGTGGCCGCACATGGGCGCCGTGCTGTCGAGCCTCTGGCGCGGGAGCGGCGCATTGCCGCCGTTTGTCTCGATGCGGCCAAAGCTCGAGAACGACGTGCCGCGGTTCGTCGAGCAGAGCCAGGGACAATTCGCGGGCTGGCTCGGCCCGCTGCACGACCCGCTGACGATCGACGCCGACCCGAGCCGGCCGGACTACCGCATCGGCGAGCTCACGCTCCACCCGGAGCTGTCCGTGCGGCGGCTTCAGGAACGCCGCGACCTCGCCTCGCATCTTGACCGGCGGCTGGAATCGCTCGCGCCCAACTTCGCGGCGCAAGATTTGAACTCGCGGCGCGCGTTCGAGCTGCTCACGGCGGCGGCCACGGAGCGCGACGCGTTCAACCTCGGCGAGGAATCCACCAAGCTGCGCGAGCGATACGGGTTGAATCCGCACGGCCAGTCTGTGCTGCAAGCGCGGCGGCTCGTCGAGCGCGGCGTGCCGCTGGTCACGGTGTTCTGGCCGAACGACGGCACGAAAAACGTGAGCGTGTATTGGGACACGCACAGCCGGAACTTCACCGACTTGAAGACGCGCCTCATGCCTGTCGCCGACCGGGCGTTCTCCGCGCTTCTCGACGATCTGAAGTCCCGCGGGATGCTGGACGACACGCTTGTCATCTGGACCGGGGAGTTTGGCCGCACCCCGCGCGTGGGGCAGCGGTCGAGCGACGCGGGCGCCGGACGCGACGGGCGCGACCATTGGGGCGGCTGTTTCACGAGCGTGCTGGCGGGCGCGGGCGTGAAGGGCGGATTTGTTTACGGGAAGAGCGACAAGGAGGCGGCATTTCCCGCTGAGAATCCAGTCGCCCCGCGCGACCTGATCGCGACGGTTTACCATCTGCTCGGCGTGCCCGAGCAGCAGATGCTGCTGGACAACGGCGGGCGACCACAATTCGTGCGGCCGGGACGGGCGATTGCAGAGTTGCTGGCGTGAGCGCTGGCGATTCCATTTTCAAGGGAAGGCAAACCCGCGGTTGATTTTCGCGACACGCGCGGCGAACGTCCACTCCGCGCGAACCGCCGCCGGCGAACGCCCCGCTGCCCGCAATGCGCGGAGGCTCAATGCGTCGTGGCGTTTCGCGAGCCGCTGCCCGGAGGCATCCCTCACAAGCGGGCAGTGGAGAAAATCCGGCGGCGACATTCCGAGCGCGCGGTAAAGAAGAAGTTGCCGCGCCGTCGAGTGCAGCAAGTCCTCGCCGCGCACGACCTCGGTGATCCCCATCGCGGCGTCATCCACCACGACGGCGAGTTGATACGAGGGGACGTCGTCGTGGCGCCACGCGACGAAATCACCGAAGTCCTTGCCGGCAACGAACGCCTGTGGCCCGAGCGCCGCGTCCGTGAATCGAATCACCTCGCCATCCGGGACGCGAAAGCGCCAGTTCAGTTTCGGTTTCGCGTGCCCGGCCCGGGGATTCGAGCCTGAACCCCCTTTCGATTCATCGCGGGTTGGCGACGCCTCGATTGGGGAATTGGAAACTCCAAACGCCGAGCCCGCCCGGGCCCGGCAAGTGCCGGGATAGACCGGTTCCTCCTCGCCCTCGTGGGGCGCTGCAACCGCGCGGAGCACGTCCTGCCGCGAACATGTGCAGGGAAACAAGAACCCGCCGGCACGGAGCCGGTCGAACGCTGCACGATAGTGATGCATTCGAGAGGACTGCGAATAAGGCGCGAACGGTCCGCCGATGTCGGGACCTTCAGTCCACGTGAATCCCATCCACCGCAAGTCCTCGAGCATGGCGTCGGTGAATTCTGGTTTCGAGCGCTGCGGGTCGAGGTCTTCGTTCCGCAACACGAGCGTGCCGCCGTGATCGAGTGCGCGCTGCTGGGCCGTCCAGAAAGTCCGCGCGTGCCCGGTGTGAAGCAACCCCGTCGGCGACGGCGCGAGCCGTCCGCGATACGGGCGCGGCGGCAAGTTCGTCGGTCGGGGTTGCAAGTCCACGCGGGAATCAGAACGTTTCGTCCGGATGACAGGCAAGCCATTCGGCAAGCCCGGGAAGCGGGAATGAGAGGAGCGACTGCGCCTTCGCCGAGTCGAGCGACGAGTCCGGTGCCCGCGGCGGTCCCGTGTAACTCGCGATGGAAGCCGCCTCGATGCGCGGCTTCAAGTGCGGCCATCGCGCGGCGACCAGGTGCCCGATTTGCAGGCGCGAGAGGCGTTCGCGCCCGGCGACGTGCAGCAGGCCGGTCGTGCCGAGCATCACCAGTTCCCAAATGGCCCGCGCGGTCACGGTCGCAGCAAGCGGAGAGCGATACTCGTCCTCGAAGAGCTTCGGCACCGCGCCCGCGGACCACGCCCTGCGCAGTTGTTCGTTAAAGCCGCGATCGCCCGCCGGCGACGTTCCGCCGGTGAGCGATGTCCGCACGACGAGGTGCCGGGGATTCGCAAGCACGACCCGCTCGGCAGCGACCTTGGTCTCGGCGTAAACGCCGAGCGGACCGACCGCATCCGGTTCTTTGTAGCCGCCTTTTCGCCCATCAAAGACGAGGTCGGTGCTGATGAACACGAATGGAATTCCGGCCGCGAGTTTCGCGAGTTGCGCGGTCACGTCCACGTTTTGCAAGCGGGCGAGCCTTGGATTCGCTTCGCACTCCGGAGCGCGGCTCATCGCGGCGCAATGAATGATGAGCGAGGGTTTCGTCGCGCGGAATGCAGCCTCGACAGCGGCAAAAGCGGCCAGGTCGAGCCGGTCGCGCGTCAAGCCGACGACTCGCCACCGCGCCGCGAATTCGGCTGCCGCCCGGACGAGGTTGCTGCCGATCAAGCCGCCCCCGCCGGTGATCCATGCGACGGGCCGGGCGTCATCAGTCGAGTCGTTCACGGCGGGCGGATCAGTCTTCGAGCTTCTTGCCCGTCGTGTCCGGGGCGAACCAGATGACGATCATCCCGAGGCCATACACGAGCCCCATGATGGCGCCGGCCTTCGAGTAGCCGCCGAAGAAACTTGTAAGCGCGCCCGCGGTCAGCACTCCGCCGGCGACGGCAAACCGGCCGAAGTTGTAGCTCAGCCCCGTGCCCGACGCCCGCACGCGCGTCGGAAAGAGCTCCGGCAGGCACAGCGGCAGCCAGCCGAAGAACAGCGTCGCGATGAGTCCCTGCACCACCACCATCGGCAGGAACGCCGGGTGCAAAGGACGCAGAAACCAGAAGATGAAGAACGTCAGCGAGACCGAGCCGAGGCTGATGAGAAAGTAGGTGAGCCTCCGGCCGAACATGCTCGCCACTTGTGCGCCGAAGAAGCTGCCGACCGCTGCGCCGGACGCCCAACAGGCCTGGGTCGTGGCCTTGTAGCCGGGATGCTCCGCCCCGGCGACGGCATCCGCCCAAGGCGTGAGCCAGCGACCGGAACTCCACGCCGCGACGAGCGGGATGGAAGCGAGCAGGATTCCGATGATGGTCGTGCGTCGTAACGCCGGGTGGAACAACTCGCGCATCGGTGTGTCCGTCTTCTGGTGTGGGTTGTTGCGCGTCGCGAGCCACTTCGGCGACTCGGGAACGAGCGCCAACGCAACGATGCCGACGATCGCGGGCGCGGCGGACGCAAGAAACAGCCAACGCCAGTTTTCGGGCGTCACCGTCCACATGCGGCTCATGAGCGAAATGACCAGCATGCCGACATTGGCCGACGTGCCGATGAGCCCGGCCATCCACGGGCGCGACACATCGGGGCAGACTTCGGAGACGAGCGAGACGCCGTTCGGCCACATGCCGCCGACGCCCAACCCCGCGAGGAAGCGCAGCACGAGCAGTTGTTCCTGCGTCTTCACGAACGCGCACGCGCCCGCGAACACCGTGTAGCACAGGATGCTCACGCCCATCGCGCGCGCGCGGCCGCACCGGTCCCCGAGCCAGCCGAGCAGGATGCCGCCCGTCGCCGCACCAAGGCTGAGCGCGGCGGTGAAGTAGCCAAACCAAACGGCTGAAGTGTCCTTGTCGAACGCATCGCCCATGAGGTCGCGCGAGACGGAGAGCGACGCGAGCGGCAGCGTGCCCATCTGGACGCCGGCGCACATCCAACCGAGGAAGGCCACGACGACCGTGAGCACTTTACGCTGGCCCGGAGCGTCGGGGGTCGTGTTCATTCGGATGGCGCAGGACTGCGGGTAAACGTGGACATCCGCGCCAGTGCAACATCCGGCCCGGAAGCTGGCAAGGCGATTGGGCCGCAAAGTGCGGCTCAACTTCCTGTGCGCGGCCCGGCGCAAGATCGGTTCAATCTACGCCAACGTGGGCGCAGCAGGGGGTGCCGTCAGAAGGGTATTCAGTGGGTGGAGGAGCGGAATGCTCACTCTAAACTTATGGATACTCGAATGCATTCCTTCGCGCAGCTTGCGGTGGCCGTCATCGCGAGTTGCTCAGCGGCACTCGGCGGAACGCTCGCTGCAGCAGACTTGCCGCCGAAGCCGGCGCCCGCGGTCTTCGACGAGGAGATGAGCGGATACCGCAAAACCGAACCGTCGGGCGCCATCACCGCGCTTCAGAAGCGGCTCGAGCGCGGCGAGGCCAAACTGGCGTTCGACGCGAAGCAAGGCTACCTGCCCTCGTTGCTGCGAGAACTCGGCCTGCCCGCGTCGTCGCAGTTGCTCGTGTTCTCCAAGACGTCGCCGCTGCGGCACTTCATCTCGCCGCACAATCCACGCGCGCTCTACTTCAACGACCACGTCTGGCTCGCTTACGTGCCCGACGCGCCCAACATCGAGCTGGCCGCGAGCGACCCGCGGCTCGGGGTCGCATTCTACACGGTCGAGCAGAAGTTTTCGCCCACGCCGATGCCGGTGCGCGACGATCGCTGCCTCGAATGCCATGCGACGGCGAAGTCGCTCGGCGTTCCCGGGCTGCTGGCGCGTTCGTTTCTCACCGACCAGGAGGGCGACGTGGATTTGTTGAGCGGACGGAGCATCAACCACCGCACGCCCATCGCGGATCGATGGGGCGGATACTTCGTCACCGGCCAGCACGGCAGCCAGCCGCATCTCGGCAACCTGTTTGGCGCCGAGGCCATCGCGCAGCACAAGCGCAACCCGCTCGCGAATGGAAACCTCGCCGAATTGCGCCGCTACTTCGAAACCTCGAAGTATCCCGAGCCGGGCAGCGACATCGTCGCGCTGCTCGTGCTCGATCATCAGGCGCACATGCACAACCTGCTCACGCGCCTCGCCTACGAAACGCAGGCGGCGCTGCGCGACACCGGCACGATCGCGCCCGCCGCGCCGGCCGTGGAGGCGGTGCTCAAATACCTGCTCTTTGCCGACGAGGCGCCGCTTGGCTCCGCCGTCACGGGGTCCAGCGCGTTTGTCACGGCCTTCGAGAAGGGCGGCGCGCGCGACAAGCAGGGGCGCTCACTCCGGCAGTTCGATCTGCAGACGCGGCTGTTCAAGTTCCCGTGCAGCTTCATGATCTACTCCGAGTCGTGGAGCAACCTGCCCGCGGCCGCGCGCAAGCGGCTCTACAAGCGCCTTTGGGAAGTGCTCAGCGGCGAAGACACGTCGCCGGCGTTCCGGCATCTCGGCGCGGACACGCGGCGCGCGCTGACGGAAATCCTCACCGCGACCAAAAACGACCTGCCCGCGTGGTGGGCCTTGTGAACGCCGCAACCCGACGAGCTGCGAACCGGATGAAGCCACCCTCGCGACGCAGCCCACACTCCAATGTCCTGAGGTGCGCGGCGTCGGCCGTGATGTGGCTCGCGTGCGCGAGCTTCGCCCACGGAGCCACGGCCGCCGCGGACGGTGGACCGAAGATTTTCCAGTGGCGCCCGTTCCTTGCGCCGTTTCACACCGTCGTGCTGCACCTGCCGATCGGATTCCTCACGATGGGAGTGATCCTCGAAATCTACCGCCACTTCCGCCCGAGCGCGGAACTCAAGCGCGTGACGACGCTCGTGTTGTGGCTGAGCCTCGCGAGCGGGTTGGTTACGGCCGGGCTCGGCATTCTCCGCGCAGCTTCGGGCGGCTACGAGATGCGGGCGCTGAGCCTGCATCGGTGGATCGGCATGGCCGTGCCGATTGCGACGCTCTTCACGCTCGGTTGCCAGCGCGTGGCCTATCGCAACGAGCATCGCATGGCATGGACGGCCGGCTATCGCGCGTGCCTCGTGCTCACGTTCGCGTTGCTGGTGGTGGCCGGTCACTACGGCGGAAACCTCACGCACGGCTCGACTTACCTGACTGAGAACGCGCCCGAGTTCGTTCGCGAACTTCTCGAGGAACCGTCCACGGGGACGACGTCCGACATGCCGTCCGCGGCCGGGACGCTCGACGAGAAGCAGCGGTTCTTTGTCGAGCGAGTGCAACCATTGCTGGCGGCCAAGTGCGTCCGTTGCCACGGGCCGGAGAAACAAAAGGGCGGCTACCGGATCGATTCCGCGCACCATGCGCTCAAGGCCGGCGAGAGCGAGAAGCCGGGCATCGTCGCGGGCGACCCGTGGAAGAGCCACGCGCTGCACCTGGTCAGCCTGCCGCCCGGCAACGAGGAGATCATGCCGCCGGAAGGCAAGGAGCCGTTAACGCCGGAGGAAATCGGACTCCTCGTTCACTGGATTCGCATCGGCGCGCCGTTCGTCGAGGCGCGTCCGGCCGCCGCAGAAACGAATGCCGCGGCGACACCGCGATGAGGCGTGTCACTCCGCCGCCGCCGCGGGAATCGGCGCAGGCTGCGCAGCGGGGGCGGGCTCGGGCCGGCCTTGCAGCACGGGACTTGGCCGGCGCGCTTCGAGCACGACGCGGAAGCCGATGATGTTCACCCGATGGCCGGGCGAATCGAACAGCCGCGCGGACGAAAGCAGATGCACGGGCTTGGCCGAGCGCCACGAGCCGCCGCGGAGCGTGCGATATTTCCCCTCGTTGTTGTAAGGGTCCTGGCACCATTCCCACACATTGCCGCCGAGGTCGTGGAGTCCCTGCCCGTTCGCCTTGAAGGCGCCGACCGGGGAGGTGAAGTCATGCTCGTCCACGTGCAGGTGCGGGTCGTAGTTGCCGGCGCCCTTCGGCGGCGGCCAGTCGCGGCCCCACGGAAACACGCCGGCCGTCGCGCAATCGCGCTCCGCGGGCGTGGCGCCGGGTTCCTTGGCGAGCTCGACGGCGGCGCTCCATTCGAGGTCGCTGGGCAGCCGATACGTGTCGTTCTCGCCGATGCGCTGCTCGCGGCGCTCCTTCTCCGTGAGCCACGCGCAAAAGGCGAGGGCGTCGTTCCAGCTCACGTTGACCGCGGGATGGTCGGCCTCTTGTTTGAACGTCGGCCGTGTCCACGCATGATCGGTCTGCTTGGCGAACACCGCGTAATCCTGGACGCGCGTGGGCCAGATGGCGAAGAAGACCGGCGTGCCGGCCACGGGCACGAAGCGCATGGCGAGCGTGTTGACGAAGGTCTGCTTGTTCAGGCGGACGGCCATCGCCCCGAGCGCGTTGCAGCGGCCGAGGCCGATGGAGACGGTGCGCGAGACGGGCTCGAACAACCCGGTGTCGAGGGTGAGCTGGTAGGTGCCCGGCTTGACGTGCGCGCCGGGGTGAAATGGAACCCCGTTGAGGAACACGACGAGCATGTGGGCGTCCTCGATGGCGCGGCCGTTGGCCTCGAGCCGGAAGTCCACCGTGGTGCGGGCGAGCAGCCGCGCATGAACCTTCGCGCCGACCCGCCACAACGCCCAGGCGCCGACGATGGGCACCACCAGCGGCCAGAGCGAACGCCAGAACTGCGAGGCGAGGCCGGTGGCCGTGACAGCAAAGAACAACTGCGCCCACGCCCATCGCCGGGCGCGCTCAAAGTTTTTCGCGACGGCTTCCTTCAACTGGTGCTGCTCGTTGCTGAGCCGCTTGAAGAGCCGCTTGCCTTCGAACGCAAAATCGGAGTTCTTCCAGTTGGCGAGGTTGATCTGAAACTGGATGAGGTCGTCGTGGAATTGCTGGAGCCGATCATCCGTGGCGGCCTGCTTCGGCGCGATCTTCCACGGTTGCGCGAACGGCGCGCCCCACGGCGCGAGCACCTGGACTTTCAGCCGCGCAAACCGGTCGTCGACGTCCGACAACTGCTTCTTCCACTGGTCGAGCACCTCGTTGATGTGGTGGTAGGGCAGGTCGCCGAAAATCTGGTTCAGGCTGGTGAGCAGGTTGGCCGCGCGCACGAAGTCCGCGTTCTCCGCGAGCGCGTGCGCCTGGTCGAGCGCTTCCTTCTGCTCGGCGTGTTTCGCCACAAGCACGTCGCACGCGGTCTTCACGCCCATCAAGTGAAGCACGACATCGCTGTGGAAGACGCCCTCGCCGTGCGCGAACTGCGCGAGGTCGCGGCGCGAGGACTGGAGCAAGACGGACGACGCGCGGCGAATCTTGCAGAACGCGCGGAGTTCGTGGGCGATGTCGAGATGGGACTCGGCGCCCGTGATGTCCCCCGGCTGGAACGCGTCGGCCAGCCGGTGCTGGTGCGCGACCAGTTCGCCGAGCGCCGCCGTGGCCTTGTCCTTCGCCTCGGCGATGACGGCCAGGTTCAACGAATGAGCCGCGGGCGAGAGCACCTCCTTGCCCAGGTCGAGCTGCGTCTTGATGAACGCCTCGATCGCGCCAAGCGCGGCCTCGGCGCGCTCGATGTCCGCGGTGATGAGCGCGACCGGGTCGCCTGTGATCGCGCCCGAGGCCTGCTGCGCGGCGAAGAATTCCTCCAGTTCGATCTGAAACTGCCGGTGCGCGAGCAGATCGGCGGTGTCCGTAAAGCTCTGGCTCGCCTCCGTGAGCGCCTCGGCGGTCACCTGCAGCACGGCAAGTTTGCGCGTCATCTCCGGGTTCATTCCGAGTGCCTCTTGAGTTGTTGGAGTGTCGCGATGGCGTTGGCCATCAACTGGCGCGATTGCTGGACCTGCTTCTCCCGTTGCAGCCGCGCGTCACGCTCCGCCTGCTCGGAAGCCAGGTGCGCCCGCGACTGCTCGAGTCGCTGTTGATCCGCCCGTTTCCGCTCCTCCTCCCAGGTCTGGAGCGCGCGCAACTGCCGCCGCTGGATCGAGAACAGCCCCACCAGCACCGCCAGGCAGCTCAAGCAGAGCAGCGGAAGGACCCACCCGGCATGGGTGCGGGCAAACTCGGCAAGTTCAGTAGCCATGGTTCCGTGCGCTGCGTCGCCCGTCCTCTTCGCGCCGCGCGAGGGAGCGGTTGGTCAGTGATTGAACAGAAACTCGCGGCTGCTCATCAGGCTCCAATAGATGTCCTCAAGCAAGGCGCGCCTCCCGGCGGCGGCGCACGCGGCAAGCGTGTCGGTGAACGTCGTCTTCTCCGCCTCCGTCGGGAATCGCGCGAGCGCGGCGAGGAACACGTCTTCGACCAGTTGCGCGTCCGGCGTGCCGGAGGCGAGCTGCTGTTCGAGGCGGTTGCCTTTGGCGGCAAGTTTCCGGTTCAGCGTGTCGCCGTTGGCGATGTGCAGCGCCTGCGCCATGCTCGGCTCGCCGGTGCGCTCGCACTCGCACGTGCGGTCGCGGTCGGGCCGGCCGAAGGTGCGGAGGAAATAGGAGTCGGTCTTCGTGTCGGGCAGTTGCAGCGCGCGGAATCCCACCGGATACGCCGGGCCGCGGCCTTGATTCGCGTTGCGCTTGTCCTGAAAGAAGTCCGTCGGCACGCCGGTCACGTGCGAATAGGAGTCAAGCAGCACCTCGGCCATGAGCCGCTTCGGGTAATAGTGCGAGTAGAAGCGCGTGTCCGCGGCGTTCGACGGCAGGGCGGCGCTCGTGCGCTGATAGGTCTCGCTTTGGAGGATGGCGCGCATGAGCGCCTTCAGGTCGAAGTTCCGGTCGGCGAGGTGGCGGCCGAGCGCGGTGAGCAGTTTTTCGTTGCTCGCGGGATTCGTCACGCGAAGGTCATCCACGGCCTCGACCAGCCCGACGCCCATGAAGTTGGCCCACACGCGGTTCGCGATGGAGCGCGAAAAATACGGATTGTCCCGAGACACAAGCCAGCTTGCCATCACGTCGCGCCGGTCGCCGGGCGCGTCGAACGCGAGGGGCTTGCCATCGAGCGGGCGCGGCTTTTGCGGCTTGCCCGTGAGCGGCTGGATGATGTCGCCCTCGGCGGCGGCGAAGATGATGCGCTCGCCCTCGGCGGCGCCGTTCTTGGCGCGGACGCGGGCGAACAGGTTTGCGAAGCCGAAGTATTCGTCGTTGGTCCACTTCTCCATCGGGTGGTTGTGGCACTTGGCGCAAGTGATCGAGAGGCCCATGAAAGCGACGGTCGTGGTCTCGGCCATTGTGGTCGGGTCGTCGTGCAGCACGAAAAAGTTGCCCGCGCCCATCTCGGCCGTGCTGCCGCGCGCGGTGACGAGCTCGCGCACGAAGCGGTCCCACGGGGTGTTCGCCGCGACGTGCGAACGAATCCAGTTGTAGTAGCTCCACATGGCCGCGGGGCGGAACTTGTCGCTGTTCACCAGCAGCAGGTCGCTCCACTTGTAAGTCCAGTAGTCCACGAATTCCGGCCGCGCGAGGAGCCGCTCGATGAGCGCGTCGCGCTTTTTCAGCGAAGGGTCCGCGAGAAACTCGCGCGCCTCCGCGGCGGCCGGCGGCAGTCCGATGGTGTCGAGGAACGCGCGCCGCAGAAACTCGGAATCGCCCGAGCGCGGGGACGGCGGGAGGTTCAGCTCGCGGAGTTTTTCCGTCGCGAGGTCATCAATGAAGTTGCGGCGCGGCGCCTTCGCAAAGACCGCGGCCGCGACCTTGTTCGTGTAAGGCACGGTGACCGTCGCCGTCGCAATGCGGCTCAAATACCACGCGGTGATCGCGCCTTCGCCGTGGCCGAGCACGGTCACGCTGCCCGTGTCGTTGACGGCGGTGACCGCGGCGTTGGCGTCGGTGTATTTCGCCCAGCGGGTGACGTCCTGCACGGAGCCGTCGCTGAAGTGCGCGCGCACCAGGAGTTGCTGCGTCGCGCCCGGCTGGAGCGTGGTGAGGTCGGGAAGAACCTCGAGGCGCGCGATGCGAGCCTCATCAGCGCGCGGGCCTTGCGCGCCCTCGGCGATCCATTCGGACAGGATCTTGTATTCGAGCGAGTCCACGTCGAATCGCTTGCTGCCCTTGTGCGGGATGGTCGAGGTGGGCTTGAGCAGGACGAGGCTGCGGCCGGGATCGCCGGGCACGATGCGCCGGCCGAGCGCATGCCGCGTGAGCGCGCGATGGTCGCCCTCGTCGTCGTAACCGCGCAGTGAAAGCCGGAAGCCGCCCTGACCGGCCGCCGCGCCATGGCACGCGCCGGAACTGCACCCGGCCTTCGCAAGCACGGGCTGCACGTGATTGCGGAAGCTCCACTCGAACGGCTTGTCCATGCCCGTCACGGAAACGGCGACCTTCGCGGACTGCCGGCCCGCGCGCGCGGTGATGGTGGCCGATCCATTCCTGACGGGCACCGCCGTGTCGCCTTCGATCCGCACCACACGCTCGTTGCTCGAAGTGAACGTGAGGCCGTTCGTTACCTGGCCGAGAAACTTCCCGCCGCTGGAATGCTCGACGACGAGTTGCTGCCGCGATGCGGGACCGGTGAAGGTGAATTGGGACGGAAGCAGCGTGAGCGAAGCCGCGTTCGCGACGGTCACGAATGCGATGAAACACGCGACTGAAACGAGGGGGTTCACTTTCGAACGGCAGTTCACGAAAAACTCTCCCGCGCCGGAAGGGCGCATCAGGCGAACAACTCCTTCACCGGCTGCGTGCCGAAGTCCACCAGCGGGAACGGCCGGGTCTGCGGGCCGGGCAGGTGCACGTCGAGGTCGAGCCCGAGGCTGTGATAGATGGTGGCGACGACTTCCGCGGGCTTCACCGGCCGCTCGGCGGGGAAGCCGCCGATTTCGTCGGATTTGCCGACCACACGGCCGCCCTTCACGCCGCCGCCGGCGAAATAAATTGTCCAGCATTGAGGCCAGTGGTCGCGGCCGCCGGCGGGATTCACGCGGGGCGTTCGGCCGAACTCGGCGAGGTTGCAGACGAGCGTGTCACCGAGCAGGCCGCGCTGCGCGAGGTCTTCGATGAGCGCGCT
>VHCN01000078.1 GCA_016871675.1 Verrucomicrobiota bacterium | reverse complement strand
TGAGATTGGTTGCCAGTTCAGCGCGGAAGAGCCGGTCGCCTGTGGCCATCGCGGCCTCGATTTTGCCGAGCCGTGCCAGCGCCATGTCGCGCAGGCTGCCGCGCACGGAGTCGCCCACCAGCAGCGCCCCGATGAGCACCGCGCTGCCGATGGTCGAGCCCAGCAGCACGCCGAGGTGCGAACGCGCATGAAAGCGCAGGCTGCGGAGGATGAGCGTGCGGAGGGTCATGCAGCGTTGAACCACCAAGACACAAAGGACGCAAAGGAGGCGGACGGGACGAGCCTGCCCTTCGTGTTCTTCGTGGCTTCGTGGTTCATCTCAGGCGGCGATGAGTTGACCGTCCCGCAGTTCCAGCACGCGGCCCATCTTGCGCGCGAGGTCGGGGGCGTGGGTGACGACGATGAGCGCGGTGGCTTGCTCGCGGTTGAGGTCGAGGAGGAGCGCGGCGAGCGAGTCGGCGGCGGCGCGGTCGAGCGCGCCGGTGGGTTCGTCGGCGAGGAGAAGCTTGGGCTGGTTGATGAGCGCGCGCACGACGGCCACGCGCTGGCGTTCGCCGCCGGAGAGCTGGCCTGGGCGGTGCGAGAGGCGCGAGCCAAGATTGACGCGGTCGAGGAGTTTTTTCGCGCGAGCCAACGCAGCGTCGCGGCTCGCGGTGTCGCCACGCGCGAGCGTGGGCACGAGCACGTTTTCCAGCACGGTGCATTGCGGCAGGAGGTGGTGCGCTTGAAAGATGAAGCCAATCTGCCCGTTGCGGACGGCGGCGAGCTGGCGTTCGTCGAGCGCGGCGAGGTTTTGTCCGTCGAGCAGGACTTCGCCGCTGCTGGGCCGGTCGAGCGTGCCGATGATGTTGAGCAACGTGCTCTTGCCGCAGCCGCTCGGCCCGACGATGGCGAGCGAGGCGCCGCGTCCGAGCGCGAGCGTCAGGTCGCTCAACACGCGCACGGGTTCGCCGCCGTCGGTGGAGGCGTAGTGTTTGGAGACGCCGGTGAGCTGGAGCAAAGGCGCTTCAGGCATGGCGGAGAAGAAACCACGAACGGCCCGCGATGGACACGAAGAAATGGCCCGGGGCGCTCACCGCTTCTTCTTCGCGGGCGGAGCGGGCGGTGGTGTGCCTGGTGTGACCGTGAGCCAGAACTGATCGATCTGGTTCAGCAACAAGTCGCCGGGAATCGGCCCGGTCTTGAGGTTGAAGGTCGCTGCGCGTGCCCGGGGGGGAACCGAGTCGCGCACGGTGACGAGCGCCTGGATGGGCACGCCGCCGAGCGTCGCCATTTCGCCCGCGGCAAGAACCAGCTTCACTTCGCCGCCCTTCGCGGGCACGTCCACGGGCGCGACGGTCACGCCCGCGGGCAATCCGGCGACGCTGGCGACGAGATTTGTGAAGCCACCCTCGAGCTGCGTGACGGTGAGCTTGATCGTGTTCGTGAGCCCGCGGCCCACGCCGTAGCTGTGGGCGTCGGCGGTGACTCGGAAGTCCGCGCGCGGCGGCGTGAGGCTGAGCCGGTAGCGGAATTCCGGCGCACCCTTTCGGAAGAGATCGCCGATGGCGACGACATACCGGCCGTCGGCGGGCGCGGTCCATGCGAGCACCGGGTCGTGCACGCTGGTGGTGGCGTCGTCGGCGAAGGCGAGCTGCTTGCCGGCGGCATCCTCGACGCGCACCCAAGCATCGAGCTGCGAGCCGAGCGCGTCGCCGTTTACGCGGAAGTTGAATCGATCGCCTTTCTTGGCGCTGAAGGCAAAACGGTCCTCGTCGCCGGGGCGTTCGATGCGTCCGCTGACAAAGCACGGCACTTCCACGGTCTGCGCGTTGGTTGCGGTGTTGTTCGGTTCGGACTCGACGAGTTCGGGGAAGTCGCCGAGCAGCACGGGCAGTGAACGCTCCGCACAGTCGGGCTGAAGCCGCGTGGCGTCGGCCAGCGGCGGCGCGCCGGTGGCGTCAACGTCCCGCGCGGCCGAGGCGGCGGCAAGATTCCAGCCGAGGAGCTGCACGGTGGATTTGCGGCCGCGCTGCGCCCCGGCGGGGAGCGATCCAAACGCCATCGGCGCGTCCGAGATCGTGAGGCGATACACGCACGAGGCGCTCCCGGCGAGTTGCACGTCCGCCGCGGGCGGATACACGAATGCCGAAACTTGCAGGTGATACGTGCCCGGTCGCTCGATACGGAACGCGAGGACCGGGTCGAGATTATGCGAGTCGGCGCTGTAGGCGAGCTTCGCGCCGCGCTCGTCGAGCAAGTGCAGGAACGGATCCATCGGCGAACCGAGCGCGTAGCCGTCGAGCCGCGCGACGAGCCAGCGTCCGGCCTCGGCGCGCACGGCGAACGTGTCCACGTCGCCGCGTTTCTCGAGCTTGCCATTCACCACGGCGGGCAGCGCCGCGAGCGGTTGTGCCTGTTTGAAATGGTCGTTTGGTTCCTTGTCCGCCACCTCGGCATATCGGCCGATCACGAACGGCCGCGGCTCGGACACACCGTCGGCATTGTGGGCGCGGACGAAGTGCGGACCGATGGGCGCGTCCTTCGCGATGGTCACGGCGAATTGGCCGGCGTTGGTCGTGGCCATGAACTCCACGCCGGGGCAATCGATCCAAATCTTGACCGGCCACGGATCGAAGCGGCCCGTGGCGGTCACGGTGAACGCGGAGCCGGCTTGGCCGCCGGGCGGGAAGACATTCTCGAGCGCCGGAATGGCGGCGGAAGCACCGGCCGGGAGCAGGCAGGCGAGAGAAGCGAGCAGAAGCGTCCGTGAGCGCGCGGGAGGGAGGGAGGGAGGATGCGCTGCGATCACCTCACTTTCGCCCTCTCCGGCTTTCCCACCTGCGCCGCGGGCTGACTTGGAAATGCCCGACCAAGCGTGGAAAGGGCGTTTCATGGGACAAGCAAGCGTCCTCACCGCCCGCTGCTACGCGAAGAGTTCCCTGATGGGTTCGCCGCCGTTGACGAGGGCCACCGGCCGCCCGGTGTTGGTGTGGAGCACCTGATGCGGGTCGATGCCGAGCTTGGTGTAGATGGAGCACGCGAAGTCCTCGGGCGAGTGCACGTTCTCGTTGGCATACGCGCCCTTCCAATCCGTCGCGCCGATGACCGCGCCGCGCGGACAGCCCGCGCCCGCCATGAAGATCGACATCGCGTGCGGCCAGTGGTCGCGTCCGCCGCGCTCGTTGACTTTCGGCGTGCGGCCGAATTCGCCGAGGCACAGCACGAGCGTCGAGTCGAGCAAGCCGCGCTGGTCGAGGTCGGTGATGAGCCCGGCGAGCCCCTGGTCGAGCTTCGGCATCGCGGAGTCCTTGAGCGTCTTGAAAATGCCCTCGTGATGATCCCAGCCGCCGTTGTAGGCGGTGACCCACGACACGCCCACTTCGACGAGCCGTCGCGCGAGCAGCAATCGCTGGCCGAAGTCCGTCATGCCGTAAAGCTCGCGCACCTTTTCCGGCTCGCGCGACAGGTCGAACGCGGCTTGCGCGGGCTTCGATGTCACGAGATCCACGCCCTGATGATAGAAGCCGTCGAACCCGAGCAACGGGTCCTCCGCGGCCTTCTCGCGAATGCGCTGCAGCCGGTCGAGCGACTTGCGGAGCTGCTCGCGGGAATTCGCGCGCCCCTCGCTGAGGTCGCCCGGCAGGACGACATCGCGGACTTTGAATCCCGCCTGGCTCGGGTTGCCCGTGATGAGGAACGGCGCGTGTTGCGCGCCAAGGAAGTTCGGGCCCGATGAACGCGACTCGCTCGGCGTGGTCACATAGGCGGGCAGTCCGTCCTTCACACCGCGCTGATGTGAAACCACCGAGCCGAACGACGGGTGAAACGTGACGAACGCGCCGCAACCCACGGGCACCGGCGTGGGGGCACCGGTCATCATGTAATGGTTGCCGCCGCCGTGGTTCGGGTCGTTGTGGCAGACGGAGCGCAGCACGGTGAACTTGTCCGCGACCGCCGCGAGATGCGGGACGGTTTCGCAGAAGTGCGTGCCGGGCACCTTCGTGGTGATCGGCCGGAACTCGCCGCGAATGTCCGACGGCGCCTCGGGCTTCGGGTCAAACGTCTCGTAATGCGTCGGCCCGCCGTCAAGCCAGATCATGATCACGCGGACATCCTCGGGCCGCGCCTTTCCCCCGGCCGCGGCCGCGGCGGCGCGGAGGCGGAGGATGTCACTGAATCCGAGGCCGAGCGTGGCCCCGAGCCCCAGCTGGAGAAAATCGCGGCGCGCGAATCCGGCGCAGTTGCGTTTGAGGTCGCTCATCTTGCCGTGCTCAACTCCACCATAGACCGGGCCCACGTGTCGAGAATTCAAGCGCGCGGGCGCCTCTTCCCGCTTCCCACCGCCATCCTCGCCCCGCTAATCTGCGCGTGCCGTGGCCGAACCGATCATCGCCCCATCCCTGCTTGCCGCGCATTACGCGCGCTTCGGCAGCGAGGCTCAGCGCGCGGCGCGCTCGGGCGCGGAGTGGCTGCATCTCGACATCATGGACGGCCATTTCGTGCCCAACATTTCCTTCGGGCCCGAGGTGGTGCGCGTCATCCGGCCGCTCGCGAGGAAGCTCTTCTTCGACGTGCATCTCATGTGCTCGAAGCCGGAGATTCTCCTCGAGCCTTTCGCCAGGTCGGGCGCGGACCTCATCAGCATCCACGTCGAGCTCGGCGAGCGGGTCGAGGCGTTGCTGTGGAAGGTCCGCGCGCTCGGCTGCAAGGTCGGGCTCGCGGTGAACCCGCCGACGGCCATCGAGAACGCGCAGCCGTTCCTCAAGCACATCGACCTGCTGCTGGTGATGACGGTGAACCCGGGCTTCGGCGGCCAGCCATTCATCCACGAGTGCCTGCCGAAGATCCAGCAAGCGGACCGCTGGCGCCGCGAGCACAACCTGCCCTATCGCGTCGAGGTGGATGGCGGCATCAACTTCCAGACCGCGGCCGAGTGCGCGCGCGTCGGCGCGGACACGTTTGTGAGCGGCACCGGCCTGTTCCGCCATCGCGACATGAAGGCGGCGGTGGCAAGGATGAGGACACTTGCGGCCCAGGCTGCTTCTGCGGCGCCAACGGCTTGAGCGACGTTCACCATGGGAACCATCAAGTTCGGCACTGACGGCTGGCGCGCGGTCATTGCGGAGGATTTCACTTTCGCCAACGTTGAACGCGTCGCGCAGGCGACCGCGGATTACTGGAACGCGAAGCCCATCCCCGGCACCGTGAAGCGCGCCGTGGTCGGCTACGACCGGCGTTTTCTCTCGAACGAGTTCGCACAGCGCGCGGCCGAGGTGCTCGCGGGCAACGGCTTCACCGTCACGCTCACGAGCGGGCCCACGCCCACGCCCGCGGTGTCGTGGCTCGTCAAGCAACAGCGCGGCATTGGCGGCGTGATGATCACCGCGAGCCACAATCCGCCCGCGTTCAACGGCTACAAACTCAAGGCGTGGTTCGGCGGCTCGGCGGACGGCTCCACCTGCCAGGCGGTCGAGGCGCTGCTCGGCAAGTCGCCCGTGCGCGACGTGCCTCTTGCCGACGCGCAGAAGTCCGGCGCCATCTCGGTCGAGGACATCCGCGCGGCATACTTCACGTCGCTCAAGTCGCTCGTGGACTTCAAGCTCATCGCCAAGTCGCGGCAGCGCGTCGCGCACGAGGCGCTCTTCGGCGTCGGCGCGGGCTGTTTCGACGAACTGCTCGCGGGCACGACCTGCCGCGTCACCACGCTCAACGCCGCGCACGACCCGTTCTTCGGCGGCATCAACCCCGAGCCCATCGCAAAGAACTACGTCCGCAGCGCCGCGTTCCTCGCGAAGCATCCGCACGACCTCTGCCTCGTCACCGACGGCGATGCCGACCGTGTCGGCGGCATGGACGGCCGAGGGCACGCGCTTTCAACGCACCAGATCATTTGTCTGCTGCTGCGACACTTCGTCCAAAACCGCCGCGCCACCGGCCGCGTGGTGAAGGCGCTTACCACGACTTCAATGGTGGACAGGATGTGCGCTGCGCGTGGCTTGCGACTCGTCGAGACGGGCGTGGGCTTCAAATACATCGCCGCCGAGATGCTCAAGGGGGGCGTGCTGCTCGGCTTCGAGGAGAGCGGCGGCATCGGCTTCCCCGCGCACATCCCCGAGCGCGACGGCATCCTCGCGGGCCTCCTGCTGCTCGAACTTCTCGCGACCGAGCGCCGGCCGCTGGTGAAACTGCTCGCCGGCCTGGAGAAGGAATTCGGTCCGCACCGCTACGCCCGCGTTGACGCGCATTTCCCGCTGGAGAAGCGCGCCGCGCTGATGGACTTCTGCAAGACCCACCCGCCCGCGAAGCTGCTCAAGTCCCCGCTCTCCGACGTGAAGACTTACGACGGGGTGAAGTTCTGCGGCGCGGACGGTTCATGGCTGATGCTGCGCGGCTCCGGCACCGAGCCCATTCTGCGCATCTACGCCGAGGCAAAGTCCGACGCCGACGCGCAACGACTGCTCAGGCTCGGCGTGTCGTTGACGAAGCACGTTTGAAGCTGTGGGCTGGCCGGCTTCGGCAGCAACACGCGGCACTCTCCCATCCTACGGTTTCGCCGGCGGATAGTTCGTCGGCAGCGGAAGGTATTCCCCACCGCCGGACTTGGGTTGGTAAAGCCCCGGGCCGAGCGTGCTGAGCGGGTCGGTGGTCTTGTGCCGGCGCCAGAGCGCGTAGCCCCAGACGGCCGTGGCGATGACGGCCAAGCCGAGCAGCAGCGGCAGCACGAGACCCCAGTTGAGCGTGGAGATCAGGAGCATCGCGTGGTCGAGGACGGTCTTCTTGCGCGGGATGAGACTCGGCGGCGTGCTGAATTCGGGCGTGCGCGACAGCTCCTCGTCGAGTTGCACGAGCACCTGGCCGATGGGGAGCTTGAGCGTCTGCGCGTAGGTGCGCACGAATCCGCGGATGTATACGGGCGCGCTGAACGCGCCCCACCGGCCCTCCTCCATTGCGCGGATGTGCTCGGTCTTGATCTTGGTCAGGTCGGCGACCTGGTGAACGTCGAGCTTCCGGGCTTCGCGTCCCTGGCGGAGCATGTCGGCAACGGTGGCCATCGCGGACGACAAGAGAACAAAAGCGCTCCCGCATTGGCAATCACGGAAACGGGCCCCAAGGGTCGCGCCGCTCCGCGCCGGGGCCACCGCTGCCGGGGGCGGTCAGGTTCCTCCCTTGCCTCCTACTCGCGCTGTCTGCGCCAGTGCGTGACCTTTTTGCGAAGACTCGCGGCGGTGAGCCAATACCAGCGCTCATAGCGGCGCAACGCGGCGGCCCGCTCGACGGGGTCGTCCCGGATGAACCGCGTCGGTTGCGGCGCGTCCGGTCCCGCCGGCTTTTCGAAGATCGCGTTGAGCCGCGTGCGCGGCAGGTCGCCGTCGAGCGCATCCACGCGGCGTGTCTTGAAGCCCGTCTTTTGCGCGAGTCGCTCGATCGTGCGCGGGCTGAACGCGTGATGATGCGCGTGGTGGAAAAAGTGCGAGAGCCGCGAACCCGGCGCCTCGACATTCGGCACCTCGACGATGAGATGGCCGTGCGGCTTGAGGAGTTTCTTGCACGTGAGGAGGACATCCGTCGGGCTGATGGTGTGCTCGAGCACGTGGTTCATCACGACCAGGTCAAAGCTCGCAGGCTTGAGCTTGTGGGAAACCTCGTTGAGCAGGCCGGTGCGGACATCGAGCCCCTTCGCGTCGCGCGCGAACTGGGCGTGGCCCTCGTGCGGTTCCACGCCGACGAACGCGCCGGTCGAGCCGACCCTTTCGCGCATCGACCACAACAACGCGCCGACGCTGCATCCGACCTCAAGCACCTTCACGCCGGGGCGGAGGAACGGCTGCAACTGCGCGAGCAACGGCCGGATCTTGGGCAGCCGGCGGCGAAAGAACCGGTCGTCCGGCACGGTCTTGTTCTTGAACTCGCCCCAGTAGCGCTTGTGGTAGAACTCGGAATTCTCGCGCTCGGTCGGCCGCGGATTCGTGTAAACCAGCCCGCACTCCTGGCAGATGACCGTTGAGAGTTTCATCCCGCCGCGGCCGCGCGAGGCGAACACCTGCCACGCGCCGCTGCCGCACAAGTCACACACCTGCCGGCCTTCAGCCGGATTCTTGGGCGGAGGAGTCCTGACTGTCTGCGGCATCATCGCGGGCCCAATCATCCGGGCTCGACGCGCGCGGGACAAGTTTGGAGTTCGTGTCAGCCGCGCTTCGTCAGCCGGCGCGAGGGCGAAGCCGGCTTCTTCGAGTTCCTTGACAGCCGCCTCAAGTTATTTCGATTAACGCCCGCCGCCGCCGCAACGCTAACGTCGCGCCCAACGAAACAACGCATGGGCACGACAACGATCATCATCGCGGTGGGGCTGGGCTTCCTCCTCCTCGAACGCCTCTGGCCTGCCTCGAAGCTCCCGCAAGTGCGCGGCTGGTGGATGCGCGTCGTGGTGGTGAACCTCTGCCAGCTCGGCATCGTGCTGCTCGCCGGGATTTCGTGGGACCGCTGGATGCAGGGCGCCTCGCTCCTGCGTCTCCGCGATGGGGTGGGCGATGTCTCGTCCGCAGCCATCGCCTATCTGGTCTCCTCGTTCGTTTACTACTTCTGGCACCGCGTGCGGCACGAGTCGGTGTTGTTCTGGCGGCTTTGCCACCAGCTTCATCACTCGCCGCGGCGCATCGAGGTGCTGACCAGTTTTTACAAGCACCCGGTCGAGATTGCGATCAACTCGATCCTGAGCAGCGCGATCGTTTACCTGCTGCTCGGATGCAGCGTCCGCGCCGCGGCGATCTACACGGTCGTCATCGCCGTCGCGGAATACTTCTACCATTGGAATGTCCGCACGCCGCGGTGGATCGGCTGGATCATCCAGCGGCCCGAGTCGCACCGCATCCACCACGAATACCAGCGCCACACGCTCAACTACGCCGACCTGCCGGTGATTGACTGGCTCTTTGGAACGCTCGAAAACGCCGGACGCGACGTCCGCCGGTGCGGCTTCAACCCGCGGCGCGAGGCGCGGTTCGACGAGATGCTCGCGGGCCGTGACGTCCACAAGGCCGAGGCGTGGCCGGGCTTCGCGCCGACGTGCTTCGGCTGCCGCAAACGGTGGGCGTGCCAGATGGCGAAGCAGGAGGCCGCAACCACCCGCGCCGCATGAACACGCACAGCCCATTCACCCACTCCATTCGCTGGAGCAACCTCGCCGCCGTCTGCCTCTGCGCCTTCGCGAGCATCGCGATGATCGGCGACCTCGCGGGTTCGCGCACACTCAAGGGCCTCGGCGCGCTCTCCGCGGCCGCGCCGTTCCCGAAGGTCTTCTGTGAGTTCGAAGGCATGGAAGGTTTCGCGAACGCCTTCACCATCTGTTACCAATCCGGCGGGGCGGACCGTGAACTCGCGCTGACGCCCGAGATTTACTCGCGCCTCGCGGGGCCTTACAACCGGCGCAACGTTTACGGCGCCGCGCTTGCCGGCGGCCCGAAACTCCCGCGCCCGGTGTGGGAGGCGGTGTTCCGGCACGGGTTCGCCCCCGGCGGGCCCCTGCGCCGCGAGTTGGGCCTGCCCGGCGATGCGACAAACATCCGCGTCGTCATCCAGACCAAGACCCGCGGGCGCGACGACGTGTGGCTGCTGCAACCGGAATCTCCGCCATGAACGCGACGAAGCCGATGTCGGCATGGCAGTTCGCGCTGTTCCGCGTCGTCTTTGGCGGCTACCTGGTGGTCCACTTCGCGCACGTGCTTCCGTGGGCGGGCGAACTCTTCAGCCGTGAAGGCTTGCTTCCCGACGCGCGCCTCAACTTCACGCACGGCTACCTGCCGGACCCGCTCGAGCACTTCCAAAGCGCCGCGTTCGCCACGTCGTTTGTCGCCGCGCTCACCGGGCTCTCAGTGCTCTTCACGCTGGGCGTCGCGCGTCGCACCTGCGCGCTGCTGCTGTGGTATGGCTGGGCCTGCCTCTTCAACCGCAACAACCTCATCAGCAATCCCGGCATCCCCTACGTCGGCCTGCTGCTGCTGCTCTGCGCGCTCGTGCCCGCGGGCGAACCGCTCGCGTGGCGCGGCCGGCGCGACGCCGCGTGGCGCATGCCCGCCGCGATTTTTTGGGGCGCGTGGATGCTGCTCGTCGCCGGCTACACTTACAGCGGCGCGTGGAAACTCCTCAGCCCGAGCTGGCTCGACGGCTCCGCGCTGCACCATCTGCTCACGAACCCGCTCGCCCGCCCCGGCGCCTTCCGCGACCTGATGCTCTCGCTGCCCGATGGTGCGCTGCGCGGGCTCACGTGGGCCGCGCTTGCCGGTGAACTTCTCGCGCTGCCGTTGAGCTTCACACGCCGCGGCCGTTGCGCCGCGTGGCTTGCCATGCTCGCGATGCACCTCGGCATCCTGCTCGTCGTGGATTTCGCCGATCTCACGCTTGGCATGGTGATGATCCACCTGTTCACGTTCGACCCGGAGTGGCTGCCCGCGCGCCGCGGGTCGCGCGCGCTCGTGCTCTTCGACGGCGATTGCGGCCTGTGCGACCGCTCGGTCGGCTTCCTCCTCGCCGAGGACACCGCCCAAACCCTTCGCTTCGCACCGCTCCAAGGCACCACAGCCGCGCCCGTCCTGCGGCGGCACTCGCTCGAAGCACAACCGCTCAGCAGCGTGGTCGCCGTCGAGCGCGAAGGCACCGCCCACGAGCGCGTCCATGTGCGGTCGGCCGCCGTCGCCGCTGCGTTGGATTCCATCGGCGGACTCTGGCGGATCGCGGCGTGGATGCTCCGGTTCGTCCCGCTGCGAATCTGCGATGCCGGCTACGACTTCATCGCAGCCCGACGGCACCGGTGGTTTCCGCCCGCCTGCCGGCTCGGCGCCCCCGACGCAGACCGAATGTTGCCGTAGGTCGCAGCGTTTTCGGCCTTGTTCCGGGTGCGAAAAATCCGTGTCCATCCCTGTCCATCCGTGGTTAACCTCTCCGCACCATGATTCTCACGGGCATCGGCGACGAGGGCGCGAACACGATCGACGGGCAGATTCGCGCAACGCAGGAGCTCGGCTGGCGGCACATTGAGATGCGCGGCGTCGAGGTTGCCGGCTTCAAGAAGGACAATCTCCACAACATCCCGGACGAGGCGTTCGCCATCGTCGAGCGCAAGCTCAAGGACAGCGGCGTGGGCATCTACGCCTTCGGCTCGACGATCATGAACTGGGCGAAAACCGTCGAGACGCCGTTCGACGTGACGCTCGCCGAGGTGCGCCGCGCCATCCCGCGGATGCAGCGGCTCGGCACGAAATACGTCCGCGTGATGAGCTTCAAGCCCGGCGACGCCGACGCCGTCACGCCGCCGGTCGTCCACGAGCGCGTGCGCGAGGTGACGAAGAGGTTCCTCGACGCCGGCCTTCAGCCCGTCCACGAGAACTGCATGAACCACGGCGGCATGAGTTCGCAACACGCGCTTGAACTTCTCGACAAGTGCCCCGGCCTCAAGTGGGTCTTCGACACCGCCAACCCCATCTTCAACGCCGACCGCCGCGGCCCGCAGCCGTGGAAGAAGCAGGACCCGTGGGAATTCTGGACACACGTCCGCGACCACACCGCGCACATCCACATCAAGGACGCGACGTGGAACGCGGCGAAGAACGACGCCGACTACAACTGGCCCGGCGAAGGCGCGGGCCGCGTGCGAGACATCTTGAAGGACGCGTTCGCGCGCGGCTACGACGCGGGCATCAGCATCGAGCCGCACATGGTCGTGGTCTTCCACGACCCCCACGCGCAGCAAAGCAACGACGACGCGATGCGGGCCAACTACGTCGAGTATGGCCGCCGGCTCGAGAAGCTCATCGCAGGGGTGAAACGCGAACTGGTGGCTGAGAAGCCAGCCGTAGCCTCCTCCCTCTCGCCCGCAACCCGTTAACGACCGAATCCGAAACATGAACCCACGCCATCTGCTCCCCGCCCTCCTGCTCGCCGCATCGTGCTTCACCGCGCTGGCCGCGCCGGACTTCGCCAGGGCCGGCGTGGACGAGGCGAAGCTCCGCGAGATTCCCAGGCGCATGCAGAAGTTCGTGGACGACTCGGTCGTCTCGGGCGCGGTGACGCTCGTGGCGCGGCGCGGCCAGGTCGTGGGCGTCGAGGCGCTCGGCTACGCCGACCTCGCGTCGAAGCGGCCGATGCGCGCCGAGGACATCTTCTGGATCGCCTCCATGACCAAGCCCATCACCGGCGTCGCCGTGCTGATGTTGCAGGACGACGGCAAGCTCTCCATCGAGGACCCGGTCGAGAAGCACCTGCCCGAATTCAAGGGCCTCTGGCTCGTCGCGTCGCGCACGAACGACGCCGCCACGCTCAAGCGCCCGCATCGCAAGATCACCCTCCGCGACCTGCTCACGCACACCGCCGGCCTCAACACCGAGACGCCCGACGTGGGCCGCGACCTTTCGCTCGCCGAGCGCACGCTCTTCTACTCACAGCAGCCGCTGGCCTTCGAGCCCGGCAGCCGGTGGCAATACAGCAACCCCGGCATCAACGCGCTCGGCCGCATCGTCGAAGTCGTCGCGCAAAAGGACTTCGCCTCGTTCCTCGACGACCGCCTCTTCAAGCCGCTCGGGATGAAGGACACCACGTTCTGGCCCACCGAGTCGCAGGCGAAGCGCGTCGCCACGCCTTACGCGCCCGGCGACCGCGCGAAGCAGGAACCGCCGCTCGTGCCCACGGACTTCTTCTTCCTCGACGGCCGGCCGCTCACCGCGCGCTGGCGTTCGCCCAAGCCCGCGGGCGGCCTCTACTCGACCGCGGCGGACGTCGCGAAGTTTTACAACATGATGCTCAACCACGGCAGTGCGGGCGGCCGGCAGTATTTGAAGCCTGAGACGGCGAAGCTGATGACCACCACGCAGACCGGCGACATCAAGACCGGCTTCACCGAGGGCATGAGCTGGGGGCTGGGCTTCCAGGTGGTGAAGCAGCCGACCGGCGTGACCGCGATGCTCGCGCCGGGCACGTTCGGCCACGGTGGCGCTTACGGCACGCAGAGCTGGGCCGACCCGCAGTCGCAAATGGTGTTCGTCCTGATGATCCAGCGCCAGCGCCTCGCCAACGCCGACGCCTCCGACATCCGCCGCACCTTCCAGGAAGCCGCCGTCGCGGCGGTGGTGAAGTAACTCCGGCCGAGCCTTTGGACTGCGGTGGCAGAGCGAAGCGGCGACACCGCATTCGCATGCAGAGGGTGCTGACTCACGAGGCCGCGAGCCGGTCCGAAAGGCGGCGTCCGTGAACTTGAGCGCAAGCCCGCGCTCCCGGGCAGAAGTGGATCGCGCTGGCTGCCGTCGAGGCCGAGGTGCGCGCAAAGCTCAAGAAGTAGGCCGTATGTGGCGGTCGAACCATCGCCCGATTGATTCGCGAATGGCGATGCCGCCGACAGCTCCGCTCGCAACGACCCGCCCCGCCTCCAGCACCGCCGCGTGCGTGATGCAGCGGGGCAGGTCGTCCAGATGATGCGTCACCACGAGCAGCCGCGTGCCGTTGCGGCTGAGGTCGTCGAGGGCGGCTTGCAGCGCGAGCTTGGATTCGAGGTCCAGGCCGTCGAACGGTTCGTCGAGCAGCAGCACCGCCGGGTCGTGCACGAGCGCGCGCGCGAGCAGGATGCGGCGAAGCTCCCCGTAGGACATGCGCTGCACGCTTTGCTTCGCGAACGCGCCGAGGCCGAATCGCTTCACGAGTCCGCGCACGACGCGCAGGTGTTCCGCCGTCGGCCGCCGCCGCAACAGGCCGATGCTGCCGAAGAAGCCGGAAGCGATGGCCTGCTCGCCCGTGATGTCGTCGCGATACGCGGCCTGGAAATCCGCGGACACCTGCCCGATGCGGCGGCGCACCTGCCACAACGTGTGGCGCGCGTCCGCGCCGAACCTCCGCACTTCGCCGCCGAGCGCGGGATGCACCTCGCCGGCGAGCAGTTTCAGGAAGGTGGACTTGCCGGCGCCGTTGCGCCCGAGCACGGCCCAGTTTTCGTCCGCGTTCATCCGCCAGTGCACGCCGCGCAACACGGGCTTGCGGTCGAGGAACACCGACACGCCGCGAAGGCGGAACAGGAATGTGCAGTCAAGCCCGGCTGCCCCTTTGACCGAACACCCCTCATCCGGCCTCCGGGCACCCCCTCCCCTCATCCGATGAGGCGAGAGGGATGGGGCGAGGGGAGCTTCCGGAGCAAGACCGGAATCAACGCGCGTCCTGCCGGGTTTGGATTTCGGCCCCTGCCACGCGATGCGGCCGTCTTCGAGCGCCAGCAGGTGCGTGATGCACGCGGGCAGTTCGCCGGGGCGATGCGTCGTGTAAAGCAATTGCATGCCGTCGCGCGTGAAGTCACTCAGCCGTTCGATCAATCCGCGGCGCGCGGCAGCATCGAGGCCGTCGCAGAATTCGTCGAGGATGAGGATGCGCGGCCGGTTGGCGAGCGCGCGGGCGATGAGCGTGCGGCGCAGTTCGCCCTGCGAGAGTTGCTGGACGTTTCGACGCCGCAGCGCGGCGATGCCGAGGCGATCGAGCAGGACATCCACACGCCCGCGCTGGCCCGCGTCGGGGTTGTGATGGACGTAGTCGGTGAGCGCAAAGCCCGACGCCACGACCTGCCCGACCGTGAGCGACCAATCTTGCTGGAGGTAGCGCGCCTGCAACTCGGGCGAAACGATCGCGATGCGTTCGCGCAAGCCGACGGGACTGGCCTGCACCCGGCCGTCGAAGACATAGACGCGCGGTGG